>JAYUAH010000625.1:0-3492 GCA_043741415.1 Betaproteobacteria bacterium | reverse complement strand
CTGCCACGCTTCAGAGCGCTTAACGGCGGCCTGCTTGGCGGTATTCGACAGACGCATGGAAAAGCCGAGATTGTCGATTTCCCATTTGTCGCGTGCGTTGAGTTCTGCGCCCGCGTCGATCTTTTCTTCGCCGCCGAGCATTTTATGGGTGTCGGCAATGCCGAAACACACTTCAACCGGGTCGGTGACTGCGTTACGCTCATCGGTGCGCAGCGTGCCCGAACGGCACCACTGCAAATACAGCAGCATAATCAGGTTTTCGCAGCCGGGCTGACGCGCATCCTCGCCCAGACCGAGCTGGCCCGGTGTCTGGCCCTGCTTGAGCAAATTAATGGTCTGGCGCAGGGTCTTCGACAGTTGCTCCAAATCCAGATAGCGCACCGATGGTGCAGGCGTCACCAGCGACGCCAACTCCGGCACAGCATCCTGGGCAAAATCGACTGCAATGGCCGGGATCTGCCCAGTAGGCAACGGTTGACTCGACAAATTAACCAGCGACGACCACTTTTCCAGCCAGCGCCGCAAAAACGCCATTTGCCGCACCGACATCGAAAACGGGCAAGCGACGTACGCCAACAGCCCCTGCACATACACTTCGGTGCAACTGGAATCGGGATCGCGCTTGGTGAATACGTCTTGCACACGGGCGCGTGACAGCCCGTGCTCCTCGGCAAACGCAAACAACTCATGAAACTTGCGCCATGTCGCGGCGTCCGGTTCACGATAAATTTGATAGTGCTCATAGAGGCCCTGTGCTGCCGTGCGCACACAGCGCAACGCAATCAGCGCGGCATGCGGCGACACCGGCAAATCGCCGGCGCGATAGGCTTCCACGCAATGCCGGTAGTTCAGCCCTAACACACGCCACAGGCCGACCACGTTGTTCCACGCGTGCGCGTCGCCCTGATCGAGCGGCAGCGGTTTGCCGATATAACGCTTGGCCATTTCGGCTTGCGCGAAATTGACACTTTCTTTCAGCGCTTCGAGAATCTTCAGGCGCTCCAGCGCGGCGATTTCTATGGCGGCGAGCGCGGTGAGCTGTTCGGCCAGCATTTGCTGGGCGAGTTGCACATTGGTGAGCGGTAGCGCAGCGATCCAGCGCGCGCAACCGGCGCTGTCGCGGAACTGCAGCACCGCGGACGGCGTCAGTGACTGTGTGGGAATGCTCATGCGTGGCTCCTGGCCCTTTCCGGCGAATTCACACAACCCGCGACGGTTTGCCGCTAGTTGACGGGGCTAAGCCTAAACCCGGCGGCAGCGCCGCAAGTGTGAACCAAGTCACACTTTCTCAAGAGAATCAAGGGGAAACCGGTAATAGTTGACGTACTGAGCGAAACGCCGACCGGCGCTACACAGCTACCGCTGCAAGCGCTGTGCGAGCCCCTCAGTCAATTCCTCTGCCAGCGCGCTCACGTCGAGCAGCGGCGCCACGGACTCGCGTTGACGCGCGCCCCAGATAGACTGAGGAAAATGCGCATCGTTGCAAAAACGCGCAATCACATGCCAATGCAGGTGCGGCGTATAGTTGCCTAGGCTGGCGATGTTGATTTTGGCGGGGGTGAGCAGCTCGCGCAGCAGCGCCTCGACCGCAAACACCACGCGCATGCACTGCACGCGCTCGGCCTCGGTGAGATCGGTCATCTCCGCGACATGGGCGTTCCAGATCACCCGGCAATAGCCGGGATAGTCCGCTTCTGCGACATGCACCACACGCAGGTGCTGGTCTTGCCAAAGCACCGTGCCGCCATGGGTATCGCACAACTCACAGGACATAATATTGTTTAAAATCAAATACTTATGATATTTTTGTTATGCAGCCCAAACGGCCACGACCCAATACCGCGCAAACTTTCCCAGCGCGATGTAGAGCGTCGTCCACCACGGATTAAAGCGCAGCCACCCAGCGGCCACACACAGCGGGTCGCCCACGATAGGCACCCACGATAACAGCAATATCGGCGCGCCATAGCGCTGCACCGTGGCCAGGCCCTTCATCGTCCGCGTTGGCGGAATAATGCGCCCGATCAAATACGACGACAGCCCGCCCAGCGTATTACCCAGGGTGGCAACGCCGATCGCCGCCCAAAGCTGCGTCGGATGTAGTTTCAGCACACCAAACAGCACCACTTCCGATCCACCGGGCAGTAATGTTGCCGCCAAAAAACTGCTGACGAACAGCGTCCACAAACTTGCGCTTTCGCTCAACGGGCTTCCATCAACATCAGCGATTCGTGCATTGCTTGCTTGCTTTCCGGGCCCTTGAAATGCACCAGGCACACGGGCTCCGGGCTTGCGCGGACCTCCTCGAACTCGAGCCGCGAGCGTACCGTGCGATTGTAGATATTCACATCGTGCGTTTGCACCACAAAGCGTGCGGCGGTATCGAGCTCACTTTTCAACGTCATCTGATCGCCGTACCAACGGTGAAAGCGTTTGGGCATTTTGCGCAGTGCATTCAGTTGCCGCAGAAACAGCACGGGCGAGCGCACGTACACGAACGAATAGATGTACGGCATCATTTGTGCGGAGTCTTTTTCAGTGAATTCCGGAAATTCCGCCCATTCCCGTTTTGAAAAACGAATGGTGTCGCGTGTGCCGCGCACGGTGACACCGACTTCGTTGTCCGCCAGCGGCGGCAAGTCGAATGGCCGTAGCACCAGCATGTCGGCGTCGACAAACAGCGTCGGTTCTTTTACGGAAAGTGCTGCAAACGCTTCGAGGCGCGCCACCATGATGTGCGGTGAAAGTTTCAATTTCTTGTGCGACGTGACGCCCTCGACCATCGGTGTTTCCCGATCCGAGAGCTGATGCACGTTGAAGTGCGTACCAAACGCGCGCCGTATGGAGCGCACCAGCAGCGTGGGCACGGTGACGTCCTGCCCGACCCAAAAGAAGGCCATGTGATTCAAAGTTTGCATGGGCAGGGAGCATAGTTGACCGTGGCACTATTCTCAACCCGGTCGCCGCCCGTTGGCGCGCCGGTTTGACCCCGGCGAAGCGTTTCCCGGATAATCCGCCAGTCCGTATGTAAAAATTAACCTTTGAAGGATTACCCATGAGCTTTGCTATCGATTTCCCCGGCCCCACCACCTTGCCTGTTGCCGAGAGCAACGCCGCATTCCCCGTCGGTCGTATTTATTGTGTGGGCCGCAACTACGCCGAACACGCGCGCGAAATGGGGCATGATCCCGATCGCGAACCGCCGTTTTTCTTTATGAAACCCGCCGATGCGATTGTGATGAGCGGCGCTACGATTGCGTATCCGACCATCACTAAAGATCTGCATCACGAAATCGAAATGATTGTGGCCATCGGTAAGGGCGGCAAGGATATACCGGTTGAAAAAGCGCTGGATCACGTGTTCGGCTACGGCGTCGGGCTCGACATGACGCGCCGCGATGTGCAGGGTGAGGCCAAAAAAATGGGCCGGCCTTGGGAAATGGGCAAAGCGTTTGACGAATCCGCGCCATGCACCGCGCTGAAAACCGTGGC
>JAYUAH010000624.1:0-3494 GCA_043741415.1 Betaproteobacteria bacterium | reverse complement strand
GCGCCCCAATGGCGACCGGTTTTAAAGGTTTCTACTATCATTTTTTGGATATCCGAACCGGCGCGCGTGTTTGGCAATCGGAGTTGTCAATGATCGATACGGCGCTGTTGATCGCCGGCGCGCTGACGGCAAAAATGTATTTCACGGCAGAAACAACGGAGGAAATCGAGCTGCGTGAATTGGCCGATTTTCTTTATGGCCGCATCGACTGGCGTTGGGCGCAGAATGACAGGGAAACGATGTGTCAAGGGTGGAAACCCGAATGCGGATTTCTGCATTACGGATGGGAAGGTTATAGCGAGGCCATACTGCTATACGTACTCGCCTTAGGTTCACCATCGCATGCAATCGTCGGCAATTGCTACAAGGCCTGGACCTCTACCTACCAGTGGGAAAATCAGTACGGCGTTGATTGTCTCTATGGTGGCCCGCTTTTCGTGCATCATTTCTCGCATGCTTGGATAGATTTTCGCGGTATTTGCGACAGCTTCATGCGCGAGAAGCACTCCGACTATTTTGAAAACAGTCGGCGCGCTGCTTTCATACATCGTGCGTACGCGCAGCGCAATCCGCACGAGTTCACCGGCTACGATGAGAACTGCTGGGGTCTGTCTGCGTGCGATGGACCAAGCGACGAGCAGCCGGCGGAAGCGAACGAATCTCGACACCTATTTGGGTATGCCGCCCGCGGCGTACCTTTCGGGCCAGACGACGGCACACTTTGCGCCTCTAGCGTCCTGGCGTCGCTGCCGTTCGCGCCCGAGATCGTGCTGCCTGCCATACGCAACATGATGGAGCGCTATCCGGAAGTGTTGACCGGTCATCGTCTGTCGAGCAGTTTCAATCCGACACTCAGCGCCGCCGATGGACGAGCCTGGGTTTCCGAGGGCCACTACGGGCTCGATCAGGGCATCGTTGTCATGATGATCGAAAATTATCGCACCAATTTTTTTTGGCGTCTCCTGCGGGGGTGTCCGTACATCCGCAAGGGCTTACTTAGTGCCGGATTTCGCGGGGGCTGGCTGTCGTGACGTCCTTCATTACGAGTCATATTCATGCCGCAACGCAATGAATCAACTTCGACAGCCCCGCAAGACGCGCAAGATCGCGCGCGGTTGCGTAACGTTCGCCCAGTTGATTGGCGCAATCCAAAACCGGCGGAGCGGTACGGTCTCGTTGTCGTCGGCGCTGGCACCGCCGGTTTAGTGGCGGCGCATGGTGCCGCGGCGCTCGGCGCCAAGGTTGCGCTGATCGAGCGTGATCTGCTCGGTGGCGATTGTCTGAATGTTGGCTGCGTACCGTCGAAAGCAATCATCCGAACGGCTACCCTGTACGCCGAGATGCGCAACGCAGAATGGTACGGCGCGAAAACACCGCATGACATCCACGTTGATTTCGCAGCCGTTATGCAGCGCATGCGCGGAATACGCGCCCGCATCAGCCGCGCCGATTCCGTGCAACGTTTGATCGCGGCCGGAGTCGATGTGTTCTTCGGTTCGGCGTCCTTTACAGGACTTGATTCGCTGATTGTCGATGGCGCGAAACTGCAATTCAAGAAAGCGCTCATCGCGACAGGCGCGCGGCCGGACACGCCCGCGATTCCTGGCCTCGCGGAAGCTGGCTATCTGACAAATGAGACTGTATTCGACCTGACCGAACTGCCGCGCCGCATCTTGGTTATCGGGGGTGGCCCACTGGGCTGCGAACTCGCGCAGGCCTTCTGCCGCTTAGGTGCAAAAGTCACGATCGTGCAGGACATGCCGCTTTTCCTGCCCAAAGAGGAGCGCGATGCGGCGCAGATTCTTTCTGACGCACTGGCCCGCGATGGCATTGAAGTGCGTTTGAATACCGCCGCGATCAACGTGCGTTCGGACGGTGCGCAGAAGGTTGTCGATCTGGTCAGCGATGACTACAAAAGTACGGTCGTAGTCGATGCCATTCTCACGGGCACCGGCCGGTTGCCGAATGTCGATGGTCTTGATCTGGAGGCCGCGGGGGTGGACTACGACAAGTCAACAGGGGTTCGCGTGAATGATTTTCTCCAGACCAGCAACAGGCGCATCTATGCCGCCGGCGATGTCTGCCTTGAGCACAAATTCACCCATACCGCCGACGCCTCCGCGCGCATCGTAGTGCGCAATGCGCTGTTTCTCGGCCGACAGCGCTTGAGCTCTCTCGTCATTCCCTGGTGCACCTATACCGATCCCGCTATCGCCCACGTCGGTATCTACGTCCGCCAAGCGAACGCGCAGAATATTGCGGTGAAAACCTTTACCATCCCGCTGCACGAGGTCGATCGCGCAATCGCCGATGGCGAGGAGGAGGGCTTCGTGAAGATCCACGTAGAGGAAGGCACAGACCGGATCCTCGGCGGGACGATCGTCGCCCGCCACGCGGGAGAGATGATCAACGAGATCACCCTGGCGATGGTTGCGGGTATCGGGCTGCGCACTCTGGCCAAGGTCATCCACGCCTATCCAACGCAGGCCGAAGCAATCAAAAAGGCGGCAGACGCTTACAACCGTACGCGCCTGAAGCCCGTCATCCAGTCGATGCTGCGCCGCTGGTTGCAGTGGTGAAAAGTGTAAGGAGACCCTATGAAAATCGGTATGATCGGCTTGGGCCGCATGGGCGCCAATATGGCGGAACGTTTGATGCGCGGCGGACATCAGCTCGTGGGATTCGATCCGAAACTCGAAGCCCGCAAGGATTTGGAAAATAAAGGCGCCCAATCCGTCGAAACACTTTCAGCCTTGGTCGCTTTGCTGCCAACCGCTCGCACGCTGTGGCTCATGGTGCCCGCCGGCGAGATTACTGATACAACCTTGACGACGCTAATGCCGTTGCTAACCACAGGCGACACGGTTATCGACGGAGGCAATTCCAACTATAAGGATACGCTGCGGCGAGCCACGACGTTTGCGGATAAAGAAATTGATTACATCGACTGCGGCACGAGCGGCGGAGTGTGGGGACTAGCCGAGGGCTACAGCTTGATGATCGGCGGTGACGAAGCGGCAGTCGAACGGCTGCGGCCGATCTTCGAAACGTTGGCGCCGGCGAAAGACAAGGGTTGGGGCCGCGTCGGCCCGGTCGGCTCTGGTCATTTCACCAAGATGGTCCACAACGGTATCGAATACGGCATGATGCAGGCCTACGCCGAAGGTTTCTCGATCCTGCAGCACAAGCGCGAATTTGATCTCGACGTGTACAGGGTTGCAGAGATCTGGCGCAATGGAAGTGTCGTGCGCTCCTGGCTGCTGGACCTCACGGCTGCGGCGCTGGAGAAAAATCCGGCGATGACCGGAATTGCTCCGTATGTCGATGATTCCGGCGAGGGGCGCTGGACCGTTGCCGAAGCCATCGACCTTAATGTTTCGGCGCCTGTCATTACACTGTCGCTGCTCGAGCGTCTGCGGTCGCGCGATAAAAACTCCTACACAGACAAGCTGCTGGCCGCCATGCGCAATCAATTTGGTGGCCACGCGATCAAA
>JAYUAH010000623.1:0-3495 GCA_043741415.1 Betaproteobacteria bacterium | reverse complement strand
ATGCACAACGAGATTCTGCGGCGGCGCCCGGATTTGATTAACCTGTTTTATGACAACTGGGATCACAGTTGGCAGGGCGAAGAGCCGCCGGGCAGCGGCCGCACCAACGTGCGCCCGATTTTCACCCTGCGCGACGGCTATTTTTCGGGATTATTCTCGCCGGCTTATGTGTGGTTCGCGCAGGATTTTCCGGAAGTGTCGCGTCACACGCCGGCGCAGGTCGAGGCGCTGCAGTTATTCGACGAGATCGCCGATGAGCTCGCGCTGAATATGCACTTCGAGCTCGGCGACATTCAGTTGCTCAACAACCACATCATGTATCACGGCCGCACGAGCTTTGTGGATTACGACGAGCCGGAAAAAAAGCGCCTGCTGCTGCGGCTGTGGCTGTCTGTGCCGAGCGCGCGCCCGATGGCGGCGACTTACAAAGAAGTGTTCGGCGGTATCGAACGTGGCGAATTGCGCGGCGGTGTGCCGTGCCGCGAGGGCTGGTGGCGCGACGTGACGCAGTTTCGTCAGCACCGCGCGGGCATACACGCGGAGCAGGGCGCGATTTGGTAGATTTGGAGTTACTTTTTAAAGCTTGTATTTAGGGTGTCGGATACTTTGTCGGATGGGGCCGTTGTTCATGCTTTGACAAGCTCAGCACGAACGGCTATTAAAGAATCCGTTCGCCCTGAGCCTGTCGAAGGGTGTCAACTATTTTTGGTTAGTGCGCTAGGGTTGCTGAACTGCTGCGCCTACGCACAAACGCCGACATCAAGTGCGCCTCGTTCGTGCCCGAGTTGCCGACGCTGAATGAATCCGGTGTAGCGGGTTACGATCGTTCGTCGTGGGTGGGGCTGCTTGCGCCCGCCGCTGTGAGCAAAGTGGTCATCACGAGGCTTAATGCCGTAGTCATAAAAGTAGTGAACACTGTTGAAATGAAAGCGGCGTTCGGCAAGCAAGGCTTCGAAGCGCAAGCGACCACGCCGGAGAAATATGCAATATTCATAAACAACCCGCTTGAGCAGAATGCGAAACTGATACGCGCCATCGGGCGCAAGCCGGAATAATCGATGCAATATAACTATTTGATTTTAAAGGGAATTTTATGAGTAAGCAGCGCATCGGATTTATCGGCGTGGGCCTGATGGGCAGCAGCCTATCCAAACATTTGATGGAGGCAGGCTTCCCGGTGATCGTGCACGACGCCGATCCGGCTTGCGTGGCGGCGGCAGTTAAGCTCGGGGCGAAGACCGTTTCATCACCGGATCAAATTCCGGGGCAGGTTGATGTGCTGATGTTTTCGTTGCCGACTTCGGACATCGTAAAAGACGTGGTGCACAACCAGTTAAAGCTATTTGAAACCGGCCGCCCCGGTTTGATCGTGCTCGATGCGACCACGGCGGACCCGGATAAATCCGCGGCAATCGCCGCTGATCTGGCAAAAGTCGGCATCCGTTTTCTCGATTGCACGGTAAGCGGCACCAGCGAAATGTGCGCGGTGAAAGATATTATTTTCATGGCCGGCGGCAGTCAGGGTGCATTCGCCGAATGCGAGACTATGTTTGCCGCGATGGGGCGCGAGTGGATGCACATGGGGGCCAACGGCAGCGGCGCGATCATGAAGCTGTGCGTGAATCTGGTGCTGGGCTTGAATCGCATGGCCCTCGCCGAAGGCTTAACGCTTGCGCGCAAGGCCGGCATCGATCCGCTGCAGGCACTGGAAGTGCTGAAAAAATCCGCCGCGTTTTCCAAGATCATGGATCAAAAAGGCTATCGCATGGTCGAAAAGCGCTTCCATCCGCCGGCGGGCAAGCTGCGTATTTATCTGAAAGATGTGCGTGCCATGCTCGCGCTGGGTGAACGGTTGAATTGCCCGCTGCCGCTGATCAGTCTGCACGCGCAGGCATTGTCGTCGGAGGTTTCCAAAGGCCGCGGTGAGTGGGACAGCGCGGATATTATTTCGTTTTACGACGAACTGGCGGGGTTTCCTGCGCCGAAGGCACCCGCGGATAGTAAGTAAGTCGTAAAAGTTTACAGTCGCAATGGACTTCCAGTCGCCCGTTCGTTGGAAAATGCGGCCACGGCTCATTAATTGAGTCGACCGCGTTAAACGTGGGGACGCCTAAACTGCGAATTGCTGATAAAGTTTCGTTCACGCTGGATAACTGCAGGAGTGGCGGCATGCGAAAATTGGTTGCGCTCATTGTGCTGGCCGGAATGAGTAACGGCGCGGCGGCGTACTGGATGAAAATTCGTGACGCGGGCGCCTTGCTCGAATACAACTTCTATGCGGAGCCCGCCACCATCGTCAAAGTTCGCGACATTGCGAGAATTCAGACCTTGAATGATTACAAGACGATGCAGGCACGAGCGAGCGGCTATCGCTATTTGTCACTGACAGCACTGAACGAATGCAACTGCAAAACGAGGCAGTTGCGCATTACGTCCACCGTGTTGTATGAGCGAAATATGGCGACTGGGTTTTCCATTGATACCCTGATGGAAGCGCTACCCTGGATCGCCGTGGTCCCCGGCAGCTCCGATGAAGCGGTGTGGAAATTGGCCTGTGGCAACCTGTAATATTCCGCGTCGAGAGCACGTTCAAACCACGCGCCGCTGGAAAAATCACCGGCTGTGCCTGCATGATGTATGCCGCTGGCATCGAATGCCGCGACCCGCCACACAGTCCACGCGGCGTCAACCGCTTTCGTTGGGATAAATTAACGTAAGTATTTGATTTTATTGAATTTTTTATTACGCTTGCGCCGTAGGCACCGTGACACCCACGAGGCTGTCGCGCGTGATAATGCCGGCGAGCTTTTCTTCGCTCCAACCCTCGGTACCCTGCGGGCGCATTGGCACCACGAGATAACGCATGTCGGCGTTGGAGTCGTGCACGCGCACGGTGACGCTGTCGGGTAGCTCGGTGCCGAATTCTTTCAATACCGCGCGCGGTTCGAACACCACGCGTGAGCGGTAGTTGCGGCTTTTGTACCAGGTCGGCGGCATGCCCAGCAGCGCGCGCGGATAACAAGAGCACAGCGTGCACACGATGACGTTGTGTACCTGCGGCGTGTTTTCCACGGCGATCAAGCGCTCGGCTTCGAGCATGGTGCCCATCTCCGCGCACGCCGCGCGACCGTCGGCGAGCAGGCGCTGTTTGAACGCGGGATCGAGCCAGGCGCGCGCCACCACTTGCGCGCCGTGATACGGAAACTCTTCGTCGAATAGTTCCATGCGTTGCCGCACTTGCTCGGCGGTGATGATGCCCTTTTGTTCGAGCAGTTCCTGCATCGCGCGGCTCATGATTTCGTATTCGCCGGGCGGGCCGTTGTCGTGTTCGTTGGCCGGATTGTGCGGCTCGTGATCGTGATCATGCGCGTGGTCGTGATCGCCATCGTGATGATGGCTGCGTGAATAATAGTCGTGCGGTGTGCCGCTCATGATGTTGCTCCTTTGGAGGCAGGTTCCAGCCAGTGTTCGTAGATTTCCATTTCAATCACGTCG
>JAYUAH010000622.1:0-3497 GCA_043741415.1 Betaproteobacteria bacterium | reverse complement strand
TGACCGAGCAATTCGGCCAGCAAGTGGTGATCGACAATCGCGGCGGCGTGGGTGGCATCGTCGGTGTGCAAACGGCCACGCAGGCCGAGCCCGACGGCCACACCCACATGCTCGGCATTCCGGCCGTGATCACCGTGAGCCCTGCGGTGTTCAAGAACCTGCCGTTCGATCCGATAAACGATTTGGCGCCCGTGGGATTTGCCGGCACCTCAACCTATTCTTTGCTCAAATGCCGCCGACGGATTGCGTCACGCGCATCAGCAAACGAATCACCATAAGCGCTTCATCGCGACCTCACAATATGCCAAAAGGAGTAGGCGAGACACTTGACTGCGTCCTGATTGCTCCTGCAGTACGCACTCAATAGCACGGTATAAATTAATTTAAATATTTGTTTTTAAACAATAATTTTATGAAATGCCGTGAGATCGAGATGGACTCGCGACGCGTATCGCGTGCGCACGCCGTAGCCGCTATCATGGCGCCCTTTCTTGAGAGGGCAGCACGCAGTGATCCAGTTTCGTAACCTCACCCTCGCGCGCGGCGCGCGCAAGCTGATCGAAGACGCCAGTCTGCAAATCCACAGCGGGTGGCGCGTCGGTCTGGTGGGTGCCAATGGCAGCGGCAAGTCGAGCCTGTTTGCGTTGTTGCGCGGCGAGTTGCATGCCGATGTCGGCGATTGCGACTGGCCTGCCGGGTGGCGCATTGCCACGGTGGCGCAGGAGACGCCGGCGCTGGCGATGCCCGCGATTGACTACGTGCTGGATGGTGACACCGAGTTGCGCACGATCGAGCGCGAACTTGCCGAGGCGGAATCGCATCATGAGGGCGGTCAACTGCTCGGCGAATTGCACGGGCGGCTCAACGACATCGGCGGTTATGGCGCGCGGGCGCGAGCGGCGACGTTGCTCGACGGGTTAGGCTTTGCTGCGACTGACATCGAGCGCCCCGTGGCGGAATTCTCCGGTGGCTGGCGCATGCGGCTGAATCTCGCGCAGGCGCTGGTGAGCCGTTGCGATTTGATGCTGCTGGATGAGCCCACCAACCATCTGGATCTCGACGCCGTGGTGTGGCTGGAAAAATGGCTGGCGAGTTTTCGCGGCACGCTGGTGGTGGTGTCGCACGACCGCGATTTTCTGGATGGCTGCACCACGCACACCGCGCATATTTATAACGAGCGGCTCACGCTTTACACCGGCAACTACACCGCGTTTGAAACGCAGCGCGCAGCGCAACTGGCGGTGCAGCAGGCGTTGTTTGAAAAGCAGCAGCGGCAGGTCGCGCATTTGCACAGTTATATTTCACGCTTTCGCGCGCAGGCCACCAAGGCACGCCAGGCGCAAAGCCGGCTGAAAGCACTGGACCGCATGGAACTGGTGTCTGCCGCGCACGTGGATGCGCCGTTTGATTTTGAATTCATGACGCCCGAGCGCGCACCGGACCCGATGTTAAGTCTCGAGGGCGTGGACGCCGGCTACGACGGCGTGCCGGTGATCAACGGCGTCAAGATGACGCTGCGTCCCGGCGCGCGCATCGGTTTGCTGGGGCCGAATGGCGCGGGTAAATCGACGCTGATCAAGTTGTTGTCGGGCGACAGCGAGCCGCTTGCGGGTCGCCGCCTTGAAGGACGCGGTCTGGCCATTGGTTATTTCGCACAGCACCAGTTGGAACAGTTGCGCACGGAAGAATCACCGCTGTGGCACCTGGTGAATAAAGAGCCGCGCACGCGCGAGCAGGACTTGCGCAATTACCTCGGCGGTTTTGATTTTTGCGGCGGCATGGTGGAGTCGCCGGTGGCGCCATTTTCCGGCGGCGAAAAGTCACGTCTCGCGCTGGCGCTGATGATACGCACGCGGCCCAATCTGCTGTTGCTGGATGAGCCGACCAACCATCTCGATCTTGAAATGCGTCATGCGCTCAACGTCGCGCTGGCCGAATACGAAGGCAGCCTGGTGCTGGTGTCGCATGATCGCGCGTTGTTGCGCAGTGTGTGCGATAGCTTTTTGTTGGTGGCCGACGGCGCAGTCACCGAATTCGATGGCGATGTGGATGACTATCTCGCGTGGCTGCAAGCACGTCGTGAAAAAAAGCAAGCACCGATAGACGAGGCTAGGCCCGCCGACAAGCCCGCGCGCAACGCGAGCCAGCGTGAGTTGTCCGCGCGCCGCCGTCCGCTGGAAAAAGAAGCGGCCAAGCTCGACCGCGAGCTGGCGCAATGGGGCGCCGAAAAGAGCGAACTCGAAACGCGGCTCGCCGATCCCGCGCTGTATCAAAATGCCGACCCCGCGCGCCTGCGCACGATGAGCGCGCGGCAGCATGAACTCACGCAACTGATTGATGCTGCCGAGCATCGTTGGTTGGAACTGCATACTCAATTGGATGCGCTGAGTGTATTATAAAAAACTGAATAAAATCAAATACTTATGAATATTCCGTCGAGCGGTAAGGCCGCACCCGCGCTGGCGCTGGTATTGCCCGCCGCGGTGCTCGCGCAAACCTTCACCGCGGCGATGATGTTCGCGCCCGCCGTGTTGGCACCCGCGGCGAGTGTCGATATCGGCGTGCCGGCGGCCGCGGTGGGTGTGGTGACCGCGTTGATTTATCTGGCCGCAGCGATGATTGCGCCCGCCGCCGGTGCGCGCGTGCCGCGCGTGGGCGCGCTGCGCATGACGCAACTCGGTTTGTTGTTTGCCGGTGCGGGCCTCGCCTTGATGGTGTTCGCGCATCCGCTGGCGGTGGTGTTTGCGGCGTTGGTGATCGGCTGCGGCTATGGGCCTTCGACACCGTCGGGTTCCGCGTTACTGGTGGAGCACACGCCGCCGCGCCTGCGCAATGTGATCATGTCGGTGCGCCAGACGGGTGTGCCGCTCGGCGGCGCACTGGCCGGGTTTGCGATTCCGTGGCTCATCGCTTGGGGCGGCTGGCGCATGGCGGCGCTGACGTGTGCGGCCGCGTGCTGGATGATTGCGCTCGCGTTGCAGCCGCTGCGCGCGAAGCTCGATCATCCGACAGTGATGAATGGTGCTGCGCCCGCAGGCGTTAGCGATGCCTTGCGCTTGCTCGCAGCACACGCCGAACTGCGGCGCATTTCGCTGACGGCATTTTTGTTTGGCGGCGTGCAGCTTTCGTTTGCCAGCATCCTTGTCGTGTTTCTGGTGGAGCGCGCGCAGTTGTCGATGGTGCGCGCGGGCGCGGTGCTGTCGGCGGCGATGCTGGCGGGCATGATCGGCCGCTTGCTGTGGGGTGCGGCGGCGGATTATTTTCGCAACGCGCGCGGCGTGTTGATGGCGCTGGGCGTGGTCACCGTTGTGTGCGCTTTGGCGATGACACAGGTGAACGCGCAATGGCCGTATGCCGCGATCATGTTGTTGGCGATTGTTTTCGGCGCCGTCACGCTGGGGTGGAACGGCGTTTACATCGCCGAGCTGGCGCGCGTTGCCCCACCGGGCCAAGTGGCGATGGCGACCGGCGCGTCGCTGGCGTGCGCGTACTTCGGT
>JAYUAH010000621.1:0-3501 GCA_043741415.1 Betaproteobacteria bacterium | reverse complement strand
GCTTGGCTTCGATGATGCGCGAAATCATGCCTTGTTCGATGATGGCGTAGGCGCGTGCGCCCAGGCCGGTGCCCAGAAAGATGTCGGCGATGTCGCGGCGGCGCACCGGTATGTTGTTGATGTAATAGGTCGAATCGCCCTCGCGCTCGAGCACGCGCTTAACCGAGATTTCGCCATACGACGACCACTGCCCCGCCGCCTTGCCCAGGCTGTTGTCGAACAACAACTCGACGGTGGCGCGATTGACCGGTTTGCGGTCGCCGGAGCCGTTAAACAGCACGTCCTGCATGGTGGCGCCGCGCAAATGGCGCGCCGAGGTTTCACCGAGCACCCAGCGTACCGCGTCGATAACGTTCGATTTACCGCAACCGTTGGGCCCGACAATGCCGACCAACTGGCCCGGCACGGGAATGTGGGTGGGCTCTACAAAAGACTTGAATCCCGCGAGATTGATATGTGTAAGGCGCAATTTCTGACTTCGACTGAGGTTATAATCCGGAGCGCGTTTTTACAAAAAATGCGGCGTAAATTCACGGCCTATTCTAACTGATTTACCTCTCGCCGATAATGCCTGCCAAGCCCTCCCAGCAGATTGAAACCTTTGCCAATCCGGCGCCGCGCCGCGACTACCGGATTCACATGGAAATTCCTGAATTTACTTGCCTTTGTCCGAAAACCGGACAACCGGATTTTGCCACCTTGCTGCTCGACTACGTGCCTCACAAGCACTGCGTCGAATTGAAAAGCCTCAAACTCTACATCGGGTCGTTCCGCAATGAAGGCGCGTTTCACGAAGCGGTGACCAACCGCATACTCGACGATCTAGTGAAGGCGCTCGCGCCGCGCTTCATGCGCCTGACCGCGCGCTTTTACGTGCGCGGCGGCATCTTCACCAGCGTGGTCGCCGAGCACGCCGCACGCGGCTGGACACCCGGCCGGCTGGCGGAACTGGCGCCTGTTGAGCCCCATGCCAGCACACGATAGTTCGTTAAAAAACGCTTTATAATCCAACTCTTGCCGCAACTGCGTGACGAACTGCGCGCCGAACCGCACGCCGAACTATACGTCAGTAAGCGGCGTGCTCACGAAAGTCATCGTTGAATCCCGATCTGCAAAAACTACAGAGCTATCCGTTTCAAAAGCTCAGCACCCTGCTACACGGCGCGCAACCCAATCCCGATCTGTCACCGATTACGCTCTACATCGGCGAGCCGCGGCATCCGACACCCGACTTCATCAAGCAGTCGCTGATCGACAACCTTGCAGGCATGGCGAGCTATCCGCTCACGGCCGGCCAGCCGGAATTGCGCAATGCCATCACACAATGGATGCAACAGCGCTATCACGTCAGTCTGAATCCGGACACACAGGTGATACCGGTGAACGGCAGTCGCGAGGCCTTGTTCGCCTTCGCGCAGGCGGTGATCGATCCGCGCCAGCCCGATCCGGTGGTGGTGTGCCCTAATCCGTTTTATCAAATCTACGAAGGCGCTGCGATATTGGCGCGCGCCACGCCGTATTTTCTCAATAGCCTGGCCGAGAACCGCTACGCCGCAAATCTGAATGAATTGCCGGACGCAGTGTGGAAACGCACGCAACTCATTTACACCTGCTCCCCCGGCAATCCCACCGGCTCGGTGATGTCGCTGGCCGAGTGGAAAGCGCTGTTTGCGCTGTCGGACAAATACGGCTTCATCATTGCATCCGACGAATGTTACTCGGAGATTTACTTCGAAGAAGGCAAGCCGCCGCTGGGTGCGCTGGATGCTGCGCGGCAACTCGGGCGCAGCTTTGAGCGGCTGGTGATGTTCTCTAGCTTGTCCAAACGCTCCAACGTGCCGGGCATGCGTTCCGGCTTCGTCGCGGGCGATGCCGCCATCATCAAGCAATTTCTGCTCTATCGCACTTATCACGGCTGTGCCATGAGCGGATCGATCCAAGCCGCCAGCGCAACTGCCTGGGGCGACGAAGCGCACGTGGTTGAAAACCGCCGCTTGTATCGCGAAAAATTCGACGTCGCGCTGTCGATACTAAAACCCGTATGCGATGTCACGTTGCCCGACGCGGCGTTTTATCTGTGGATCCCCACCACCATCAGCGACACGGCGTTTGCACGCCGGCTGTATATCGACAAGAATGTCACGGTATTGCCCGGCAGCTATCTCGCGCGCGAAGCGCAGGGCATCAATCCTGGCACTAACCGCGTGCGCGTGGCCCTGGTGTCCAGCGTTGAAGAATGCACCGAAAGCGCGCGCCGCATGCACGATTTCATAGTAAAATTATAGTTTAAAATCAAATACTTACTGAAGCCTGCCCAAACTTACCGAACACACTCGAAGGACTCATTGAGAATCGACCATGTCTACCCTGCAAACTGTCATTGAAAAAGCGTGGGACGACCGCGCCAATATTTCACCCGCGAGCGCATCCAAGGCCGTGCGCGACGCCGTCAACGAAACCATCGCCCAAATCGATCGCGGCACCCTGCGCGTCGCCGAAAAAATCAACGGTGAATGGGTCACGCATCAGTGGGCCAAGAAGGCCGTGCTGCTGTCTTTCCGGCTGCAAGACAACGCCGTATTAAACGATGGCTACTCGCAGTATTTCGACAAAGTGCCCTCGAAATTCGCCGGCTTTTCGCAAGCCGATTTTCAGCAGGCCGGTTATCGCGTGGTGCCGCCCGCTGCCGCGCGCAAGGGCGCGTACATCGCCAAGAACGTGATTCTGATGCCCTCGTTCGTCAACATCGGCGCGTATGTCGATGAAGGCACCATGGTCGATACCTGGGCGACGGTCGGCTCGTGCGCGCAAATCGGCAAGAACGTGCATCTGTCGGGCGGCGTCGGCATCGGCGGTGTGCTCGAGCCGCTGCAGGCCAACCCCACCATCATTGAAGACAACTGCTTCGTCGGCGCGCGCTCGGAAATCGTCGAGGGCGTGATTGTCGAAACCGGTTCGGTGATCTCAATGGGCGTGTTCATCGGGCAAAGCACCAAAATCTATCACCGAGAAACTGGCAAGGTGCTGTATGGGCGTGTGCCGGCGGGTTCGGTGGTGGTGCCGGGCTCGCTGCCGTCGCCCACCGGCGAATGCAATCTATACTGTGCAGTGATTGTGAAACAGGTCGATGCACAGACGCGAGCCAAAACCAGCATTAATGATTTGCTGCGTGCGGATTAAGCCCTGAACACGTGATCAACGGGAGAACGCCATGATCGTAACGCCGCTGTTCAAACTGATGGCCGACAAACAGGCCTCGGATATGTTTTTTACCTGCGGCGCGCCGATCCAAATCAAGATCAATGGCGAGGTCATGCCCATCAATGACCAGAAGCTCACCCCCGAACAAGTACACCACATTTGCTACGAGCTGATGTCGACGCAGCAGGCCAAGGAATTCAACGAACTGCACGAAATGAATTTCGCGCGCCGCGGCGAAGGTGGCCCAGATGGCGCGGTCGGCAACTTCCGTATCAATATTTTTCAGCAGCGCAATACGGT
>JAYUAH010000620.1:0-3509 GCA_043741415.1 Betaproteobacteria bacterium | reverse complement strand
CGGTGGTCGCGCGCCGCCGGATCACGCGCTCATTCTCGCGATAGGCCACCAGATCGTTGATGCGCAGGATGCGTATGTGGTGACGCGCGGCGAAGGCTTCAAGCTCGGGCAGACGCGCCATGCGCCCGTCGTCCTGCATGATCTCGCAAATCACACCAGCGGGTTTCAGCCCCGCCATGCGCGCGAGATCGACCGCGGCTTCGGTATGGCCACGCCGTGCGAGCACGCCGCCGTCTACCGCGCGCAAGGTTTGCAGGCGGCCCGGCCGAATCAGGTCGGTGGGCTTGGCGCCGTCGGCCATCGCCACCGCAATGGTGCGCGCGCGATCCTGCGCCGACATGCCCGACGCCACGCCCTCGCGCGCATCAATCGGTGTGGCAAACGCGGTGCCGAATTTGGTTTGATTGCCGGTGTCGTCGGTAATCAGCGCGAGGCCCAATTGCCGCAGGCGCTCGTCCGTCAGCGCCAGAGAAATCAGGCCGCGGCCATGCGTGGCCATGAAGTTAATCGCTTCGGGTGTGGCTTTATCCGCGGCAATAAACAAATCGCCTTCGTTTTCGCGGCGTTCGTCGTCAACCAGGATCACCATCTCGCCGCGGCGCACTGCGGGCAGAATTTGCTCGACGAGGTACTCGCTGGTCGGCGGCATGTTCGCGGTCTCAGCCACGCGGACATCCTCTGCGCAAATTGTTCATCCCTGAATCAAACGCAAAAATTCCGAGCGCGTTTTATCGACGTTGAATTCGCCGGTGAACGCGGAGGTGGTGGTGGTCGAATTCTGTTTCTGGATGCCGCGCATCACCATGCACAAATGCTTGGCCTCGATCACCACCGCCACACCCAGCGGCCGCAACGTTTCTTCCAGGCAGTTACGCACCTCCATGGTGAGCCGTTCCTGCACCTGCAAGCGCCGCGCGAACGCATCCACCACGCGCGGAATTTTCGACAGCCCGACGATGCGCCCGTCGGGGATATACGCCACGTGCGCCGTGCCGAAAAACGGCAGCAGATGATGCTCGCACATGGAATAAATCTCGATGTCTTTGACAATCACCATTTGCGAGTAATCCTCGGCAAACATGGCCGAGCGCAAAATCTCCGCCGGATCGAGATCATAACCATGGGTCAAAAAATGCAACGCCTTGGCCACGCGCTCCGGCGTTTTGAGCAAGCCTTCGCGATCCGGGTTTTCACCGAGATCCTTGAGTATGGTGCGGTACTTATCGGCGACGCGCTTTACCGTGACCGGATGGTAATGATCGGTCTTGGCATAGCCTTCGGTGTCATCGTCGTCCACCATCTGCCGCTTTTTCGACATGCTTACTCCTGGTTCGTTTTGGCGTTACAGCGTGCTGCCAGCGCAAGGCGCGTGGCAATGGCGCGCAGCAAACCGGCCTTGTCGAGACCGCACGCCGCGAGTTGAAGCGCGGGATCGCCCTGATCGATGAAACGATCCGGCAGCCCCAGTTGCAGCACGGAAATGTTGCGCCCGTGCTGCTGCAAATACTCCAGCACCGCACTGCCCGCGCCGCCCATCACCACGTTTTCTTCCACCGTCACCAGCAACTCATGCGTATCGGCCAGCGACAGCACCAGCTCGCCATCCAGCGGCTTGACATAGCGCATATTCGCCACGCTCGCATTCAATGCCTCCGCCGCTGCCAATGCCGGCGTCAACATCGAACCGAACGCGAGTATCGCAATCTTCGTACCCTGCCGCCGCAGCTCGCCCTTGCCGATGGGCAAGGTATTAAAGTCGCACTCTATTTTGACACCCGGCCCGGTGCCGCGCGGATAGCGTACCGCCGCCGGCGTGTTCATGCTGAACGCCGTGTTCAGCATATGCCAGCATTCGTTTTCGTCCGACGGCGTCATCACCGTCATATTGGGCAGGCAGCGCAAATACGTCAAATCAAAGCTGCCGTGATGCGTGGCGCCGTCGGCGCCCACCAGCCCCGCGCGATCCAGCGCAAACATCACCGGCAAATTCTGAATTTGCACATCGTGTATCAACTGATCGAAACCGCGCTGTAAAAACGTCGAATAAATTGCCAGCACCGGTTTTGCGCCGTCGCACGCCAGCCCCGCGGCGAACGTCACCGCATGCTGCTCGGCAATGCCCACATCAAAATAGCGTGCGGGAAACTGCGCTGCGAACTGCACCATACCCGAGCCTTCGCGCATCGCGGGCGTAATGCCGACCAGCCGTTTGTCATGCGCCGCCATCGCGCACAGCCATTCGCCGAACACCTGAAAGTACGCCGGCTTGCCGCCCGCCTTGCCGCCCACAATGCCACCCACGGAATCGAACTTGGACACGCCGTGATACAGCACCGGATCGGCTTCCGCGAGCTTATAGCCCTGCCCTTTGCGCGTTACCACGTGCAAAAACTGCGGGCCCTTCAACTGCTTGATGTTGTGCAGCGTCGGCAACAGCGCATCGAGATCGTGGCCGTCTATCGGCCCGATATAGTTGAAACCGAATTCCTCGAACATGGTACTCGGCGTCACCATGCCTTTGACGTGTTCTTCGGCACGGCGCGCGATGTCACCCAGCACTTTTTTACCCAAGCCCTTGGCTTTCGCATAAAAGCGGCCCGACATCAGCCGGGCAAGATATTTGTTCAGCGCGCCCACCGGCGGCGAGATCGACATATCGTTGTCGTTCAAAATCACCAGCAAGTCGACATCCATGTCGCCGGCATTGTTGAGCGCTTCGAACGCCATGCCGGCCGTCAATGCGCCGTCGCCGATAATCGCCACCGCCTGCCGCTTCACGCCCGCAAGTTTGCTCGCCACTGCCATGCCCAGCGCCGCGCTGATCGAGGTGCTCGAATGCGCCGTGCCAAAGGTGTCGTACTCCGATTCGGTGCGCTGCGGAAAACCCGATAGCCCTTCCCACATGCGCAGCGTATTCATGCGCTCGCGGCGCCCGGTGAGTATTTTGTGGCCATAGGTCTGGTGGCCCACGTCCCACACCAGCCGGTCGTGCGGCGTGTTGAATTCGTAATGCAACGCTATGGTGAGTTCCACCGTGCCGAGGTTCGAGGACAAATGGCCGCCGGTCTGGCTCACCGATTCAATCAGAAACTGGCGGAGTTCACCTGCCAGCCGCGGCAACTGGCTGCGCTCGAGTTGACGTAATGCCAGCGGCGTATCGATAGACTTCAGTAACTCGTACATCAGGATTTTCGCAATACGATAAAGTCCGCCAACTGCCGCAGCCGCAACGCGCGCTCACCGAAACTCTCCAATGCTTTCATCGCCTCCCCGCGCAGCTCTTCGGCAAACGCTTTTGCGCGCGTGAGACCCATCGCGCTCACATAAGTGGGTTTGCCTTGCTGCGCGTCTTTGCCTGCTGTTTTGCCCAGGGTTTCGGTACTGGCATCGGCGTCGAGCACGTCATCGACCACCTGAAACGCAAGGCCGATCAATTTGGCGAAGGTGTCGACGTGAGCATGTTCCGGGGCGTTGAGCGGCACGCCGCATTTCAATCCGAGCAAGGCTGC
>JAYUAH010000619.1:0-3513 GCA_043741415.1 Betaproteobacteria bacterium | reverse complement strand
GAATTTGGGGCGACTATACGGGCGGATATTGAGAAGTTTGGCAGAGTGATTAGGGCGGCTGGGATTAAGGTTGACTAGTGCTTGATTAAGGCAAGTGCACCGCCGTTATTTAGGCCTTAGCTTTGGCGGACGGAACGTTCGCGCGCCCAACACTCAACGGCGCCTGCGCGGCTTGACCTCATTCACGAACAGCGCTTCGAGCATATCCAGTTCATCGACATCGTTCTGCCCGATCTGGTAGTCGCGCAGGCTGGCTTTGAGTTGATTGATGTCGCGAAAGCGCACCAGATCGGCGTCGAGGCCGCGCAGGGTTATTTTCAAAAACTTGAGGTCTTTATCCAGCGCGCGCAGCACCGCGTCGGGGGTGCAGCCCTTGGGCGGCATATCACTTAAGAATACGTCGAAGGGCGCTTTCACCGCAGCGCATTCGTCGTGCAGGCGTTGCAATTGTTCTTCGAGTACCAGGTTGTAGTGGCCCAAACGTTCTTGCGTGAGGTTGGCGAGGGACTTGGGGTCGATCTGCTCTATGCTTAATTGCAGTTCGAGGAGGGCGAGCAGGTCGCCGGCCTGGTAGGCGCGATTCACCTGCTGCATTAAAGTTGTTTTGCGCGCGCGCTCGGCCTCGTCGGGTTCGCGGTCGGGGTGCAAGGTGCTGACCAATTGGCGATACACCTCGCGCACCGATAGGCTCGCGCCGGCGGCGGCTTTTTCGCGCAGCGGCGGCGCGTCGAGGTTGGCATGCAGTTTCTCGGCGATGCGTTGCGCCAGCGCTTCGGGTGTAGCGGCCTTTTCATCATCATCCAGATCGATGCCGAACAGGTCGCCGGCCAGGGCGTTTGCGATTTCCATACTTTCCTGCTGCACCTCGTCAAAACTCAGGTCGCTATATTTATCGTAGAGCGCTTCGAGTTGCGGATCGCGCTGAGCCTCCAGCAGTTCAGCCAATTGACCGGTGAGGATATCGGCGACCTTGGCCTTTTGCTTTTTGTTCAGCTCGTTACCCGTCATGGCTTTGTCGAGCAGGTTCACTATTGCGACACGCTTTTCGCGCAGTTTTGCCTGTAGCGGTATGAAATCGCTTATCACGCGCCGATCGTACCGGGGCGCAAATGCCTGCCACTGCGCCAACTCGTGCCGCGCTGCCTCGATGAGAGCGATGAGCTGGTTGAAGCGTTTTTGTTTTTTATTGAGTTTTTGCGCGGCCGGGCCGGTGACTACCAGTGCCGCGCTCAACGACGGAGCCTCGCTTACGTCGTCATCAAACAGGGAACGTTGCTTCATCACGTATCACTTTCTCGGAGAGACGCTTTATGAATTGCCGTTAATCCAAGCCGCAATTTTACCAACCACTTCAGCCTCGATGCCATTGAACCCGTGGTAAGCCCGCGCTTCACACGGATCGCCGACGTTGTCGCCGCCGTCGAACACCATCACTTCGGTTTTCTTCAAGTGTTTTAACCTATCCGTCAGCCGCGGCAAGTCTGAAAATAAACACGCGCGGCAACTATCCTGCCGGTGATGCGCGACGAGCACCGGCACGTTGATGCGATCCAGCGCCATGTCGGGCACCGGGCGACTGCGTGGGTCGGCCAGGATGCTGGAGATCAACAGCACGCCGTCGGGTCCGCCCGCCGCCGGCGTGAGTTGCGTCGCTATGTATGCGGCGGACTGGGTGCCGCGGCTGGTGCCGACGAGCCACACGGGAATTTTCAGTTCCTGTTTGAGCCAGGCGATGGTGGCTTTGATGTCGGTGACGTGATCGGCCGTTTGCCGAAAGCCGGAGAGATGCGGAAAACTTTGCCGGTCGGACGGCGCATCGATGACCGCCACCGCGAGGCCTTGCGCCGCGAACAGATCGCGCGAGCGCACCAGAAAATTTCCACCGCGCTTGATGACGCCATCCGCAGTGATTTGAATGCTGCCGTCGCCGCCCGCAAACAGAATCACCGCAGCTTTCGCGTTTGCTGTTGGTAGCAGCCCGAAGCGCTGCGTGACGCCGGGGCGCGTGGGCACATCGACCACGCGCGAGGTTTGTGCGCCCACAGGTGCGGAGATAAAAATAATTAATAAAATCAAATACTTACGTATCATGATGCTTGCTCTTTAGAGGTATCCTTTACTGGCGGATTGTGATGCGCGTGCCGCATGAGTTCCCGCGATCCGTCCCGTCACAAAACACTCGGCAATATTACCGCCCGACAAATATAAATGTCCGAATGCGCTGCCGAGTTCGCCCGCGGCGTACAAGCGCGGAATCGGCGCGCCGTAGGCGTCGATGATGCGTGATTGCGCGTCGTGCACGGGGCCGCCCTGCGTGTTCGACAGCGTGGCCCACACCGGTGCGCCGTAGAACGGTGCTTGGGCAATCGGCGTCATGCTGCCGGGCGGGCGGCCGAAATCAGCGTCTTCACCTCGTGTGCATTGCTCGTTCCAGCGTGCGACGCTTCGCGTAACTGCTTGGGCATCAATGCCCAGTTTGCGTGCGAGTTCGGCCAGCGTATCCGCGCGCGTAAGTATGCCGTTGTCGACTTCCTGAAGATTGTCGTCGCTCCATTCGTAGCGCACGCCTTCGTCGTTCGATGTGGCTTTGCCCAACGGGTACATGCGGCGGCCTTCGTCGTCGCAGATCATCACTGCGGGGTTGCGCGGCGCGGACTGCGTTTCCGGGTCGAAATATTGCATCGGACGCACACCGGTATCCTGCGTGTACGGCTGGTACTCGGACATGAAACGCTGGCCGCGTTGATCGAGCAATATCCACGCCATTTTGAGTTTGACGCGATGTTTCTCGCCGGGGAACCAGTCGGGAAAGCGTTTCAAGCGTATGGCATACGGATACGCCAGGTCGCTGTGGCGAAAGCCATAGGCGCCGTGGATCAGCCACATATGCCACAGCGCTGCGCCGAGATCCTGCGCCATGCGGATGCCGTCGCCGGTGTTGGTACGCGCGGCCGCGTTGAATACCGGATTGCCTTCTAGAAATTGCTGCTTGATTTCAGCACTGCCTTCGAAGCCGCCGCAGGCGAGCACCACGCCGCGCTTGGCCTGAATGGAACGTTCGACACCGTTGCAGCGCACCCGTACGCCCAGCACTTCGCGCGTGACCGGATCAGCGATCAAACGCAGCGCCGGCGTGTTGAGCCGCACTTCAATGCCGCGTTTGAGCACGTTGTCATGCACCACCTTGAATAGCTTGGGCCCGTTCGGCGCGCCGTTGGCCCACGGGTATTCCCGCTTCGCATCGAAGCCGGGCACGTCGATCACCGAGGTGTGATAGAACGCCTCGGTACCGGGCAGCGGGTAGTTGCCGCTGATGCGGCGCCGGTAATGCTCGCCGCTCGCATTTTCGCGAGTGTCGCGTTGCTCATTTTCTTCAATCGAGGTTTGGATGTGCGCGTGGTTCACTTTGCCGAGTTCGCGCACATAGGCTTCCATGTCAAACATGCCGTCGGCCAGTGCGCGATTCACATCATCGGGCGTGCGGCCGCCGTTGGTCGCTTTGAGATACGCGAA
>JAYUAH010000618.1:0-8190 GCA_043741415.1 Betaproteobacteria bacterium | reverse complement strand
GCCAGAACTTTAATCCGGCGTTTGGCAAGGCGGCGCGCATTGCCATTGTCGAGGTGGATGAAATCGTGGAACCCGGTGTGATTCCGCCGGAGCTGATCGATCTGCCCGGCATATTTGTCAAGCGCGTGATGCTGACCAAAGAAAAGATGGACGGCAAAGCATACCGTCGTCCGGAGCGCCGGCCTTCCGACAAGCCGCGGCTCTACAACGGCAAGCCTGGCGTGACACGCCAGCAGATCGCTAAAAACGCTGCCAAGCTGGTGCGCGAGAGCACCTATTGCAATCTTGGCGTGGGCATACCCACCATGGTGTCGAATTACCTCAAAGGCCGCGATGTGATTCTGCACGCGGAAAACGGCGTGCTCGGTTACGGTGAAATGGTCACTGAAGAAAATGACATCGATCCGGATGTCTACAATGCCGCGGGGCAGTTCGTGGCGTTGCAGCCGGGTGCCTCGTTCTTCGACAGCGTAACGTCATTCGAGATGGCGCGCGGCGGGCATATCGATACCGTGATTCTTGGCGCGTATGAAGTCGATCAAACCGCCAGTGTCGCCAACTGGAGTACTGCGGACGCCAAACGCGGCGGCATCGGTGGTGCGATGGATTTGCTCTCGGGCAAAGGCGACTTGATTATTGTGATGGAGCACAGCGACAGCAAAGGCCGTCCCAAGCTGCGCAAGAAATGCACTTACCCGCTGACGGGGCAGGGCTGTGTGAGTTACGTGGTGACGGACTTGGCGGTGATGCGTTGGGACGGCAAGCGCTTTGTGATCGACGCGGTGGCGCCGGGGTTCACGGCCGATGAGATTATTGCGATGACGGAAATGGAATGCGTCGCCGGGCCTAACGTGCGTGACATGGATTGATGGTTGTCAGTGACTGAAGTGCAAGCAGCATGAAGCGGTTGTGGATCGCAGCGGCCATGGCTTTGCCCATGGCTGTTTTTGCGCAGGCGTACCCAACGAAATCCGTGCGCATGATCATCGGTTTTCCCGCCGGCAGTTCCAGCGATGTGGTGGGGCGCATCGTCGCGCAAAAACTTGGCGATGGCCTCGGCCAAACCGTGGTGTTTGAAAATCGGCCCGGCGCGGGCGCCAACATTGCCGCGGAAGTGGTGGCGAAGTCGGCGCCCGATGGTTACACCACACTGTATGCGAATACCGGCATCGCGGTGGCGTATACCGCCTATCAAAAACTCGGCTACGACGCGGTGCGCGATCTTGCCGCCGTGGGACAGGCCGCGGCGGGGCCGCACATGTTGATCGTCAATCCGGCACTGCCGGTGAAATCGGTGAAGGATTTGATCGCGCTCGCCAAAGCGCGGCCGCGCGAGATGAATGTCGCCTCATCGGGTGCCGGCAATTCCGATCACTTTGCCTATGAGTTGTTTCGTTCGATGACGGGTGCGGAAATGGTGCACGTCGCCTACAAGGGCGGCGGGCAGGCGACGGTGGATCTGATCAGCGGGCAAATGGCGGCGTATTTTTCCGGCATGGCGCAGGCGCTGCCGCACGTGCGCGCGGGCCGCGTGCGTGCGCTGGCGGTCACCGGCGGCAAGCGCTCCGCCATCGCGCCGGAACTGCCGACCATGATCGAGGCCGGGGTGCCGGGCTACGAGCATTTGCTGTGGAACGCGGTGCTGGCGCCCGCGGCAACGCCGCGCGATGTCATCCGCCGGCTGGATGCGGAACTCGCCAAGGTGGTTGCCTCGGCGGATTTGCGCGAGCGTTTTGCGGCGCTGGGTGTGGAGCCGGCGAGCAAGAATGCCGAACAGATGGCTGCGTATCTCAAAAGCGAAATTGACAAGTACGGCAAGATCGTGCGCACGATTGGGCTGAAAATCGAATAGGCTCAAGCAAACGCGGATTAAGTTGATTCCGTTCATGGTTCGACAAGCTCACCACGAACGGAATCAACCACTTACCGTTCGTCCTGAGCCTGTCGAAGGACTTAATCAGTGTTTCCTTGGGATCGAGCAGCCTGCAGCGGAAAACGTTTTAGCAACCGATATCGACTCTGGTTGACCAGGCTATGCACCAGCACAAATTCCCGCACGGTCCACGCGATGGTGTCGATATCGCGTGTCACCTCAAGGTCATCGTAGAGCAGTGTGAGGTGTGGTTTGAATTGTCGCGACTTATCCGATTGATACAAGCCGGTTAGTTTTAGTGTGACCTCGAGTGTCTTTTGAAACAACATCAACTTCGGTATGTCGCGACTGTTGGTCAATACCACCGGCCGGTTGCTCTGTTGGCCTTGAAAGCTCGTCACTTGGTCGAATGTAATCTGAAATTCTGGAAACACTAGGCCTGCCGCAGCGCGCTCTGCAGCGGCGACCACCGCGTCGGGTAATTCCGGGTAGTCACCGACGTGATGGAGTGACACATGATAACGCTCCTTCGCCAACGGCTTGCGCGTGAGGCCGTATTGATTTCTGAGATCGAGACTAACGCCTTCAATGCGTTCTGCAGCTTGCGCCTCGGGAAAAATCGCGAAAAACAACCGGTCGAAAAATAGCGCCACGTTTGCCTCTTTATGACATGTGTTTTTCGGAAACGCTATTGTGTGTTGCGTCAGCACTGCATGCAACTAACGTTAGCAGAATCTGTTTGGGGGTTTAGGATAGTGCTAAGTTACTCAATGCCGTAGCAGTAGCAGTGAGTTACAATTTGCTTTTCCTATTCAAAAATTCCTGGGAATCAACATGTCCAAAGCCTTAAGCGTGAAATTCGGCGCCAAATACGGCGCGGAATCTTATAGCGCCGGCATCAAACTCCAAGGCAACGGTTTCCTGAAACGCCTCGCGCAACGTGACGCCATCGATCAGCATTTCACGCGCGCGTGGCTCGATTATCAGATCAAGGGTTTAGGGCAGCGGCCCGCGCTGGATACGCGCACGCGGCTGCTGGTATTGATCGGGCAATACACCATGGCCAAAAGTCAAAAGCATCTGGATGAAACCGTGCGCGCGGCGCTGGCGGCGAAAGTCGATGTGCGCGACATCGCTGAGATTATTTTGCAATGTATTGTTTACGGCGGCCATGTCACGGTCGATCCCGCGATCGACACGTTCCACAAGATCGCCAAACAACTGAAGCTGTTGCCCAAGCTCAAGAAAACGCAGTTGCCGCTGGACGGTACTGACCGCAAACGCAATCGCGCTGCGGAAGAAATAAAATGGCACAAGGATGACGTGGCCGACAAGCGCTTGCAACCGCTGATCGAAAAACACGGCTGGCAGGGCTTAAGCACGGGGCTCATCATGCGGCCGCACCACCATCTGAATATCCTCAATTGGATCGACGTGATGGACAGCGAATTCGCGGGCCTGTGGGAAAACTTTTGCTATCACGACATGTATACACGCCACATGATCGACAACAAAACGCGTTTGCTGTGCATGGTGGGTGATTGTCTGGCGGTGGGCGAGTCGACCAACGCGCGTGGGCACATGCGCGGCGCGATGCGCCAGGGCGCGAGCCCGCGCGAAGTGATGGAAGTGATTTTCATGACCAGCGCCAACTTTGGTATGCCGCCGGCATGGCACGCGCTGGAAAATTTTCTGGAAATCATGGCCGAAGACGGCCGCCTCGCGGAGATCGGCAATCCGCCGATGCGCGTGGACAGTTACGCAAAATGAGTAATTAAAAATAATTGTTTAAAATCAAATACTTACGTAATTCATCATGAAGCCGATTAGAACTGCGTTGTTTGCCCCCGGCGCCAAAGATCGCGTGATGGCGAAGGCGCTCGAAGCCGGCGCTGACGGCGTGATTCTTGATCTCGAAGATTCGGTGGCGATCAGCGCCAAGCCGGAAGCACGCAAGTTGGTGGCGGCGTTGATCGATAGCGTTGCATTGGCGGGAAAACCTGCGCCGGCGATTTTTGTGCGCACCAATGCGCCGGCGACCGGCATGCTGGAAGAAGATTTGTCCGCCGTGGTGCGGCCGGGTCTCGATGCGATTTTTTTGCCCAAAGGCGAAACGGTCGAGGAAGTCAAAGCGTGTGCGGCGATGCTTGATAAGTTTGAGTCTGCTAAAGGCCTCAAGCCAGGCAGTGTCGAAATTTGTCTGATGATCGAAAGCGCGCTTGGCGTTTACAACTGTTATCAATTAATCAAAGCGTCGCCACGCGTAACAGCCACCTGCATCGGCAGCGCGCGCGATGGCGATTTACAAACCGATCTCGGCTGCGCGTGGTCGATTGAAGGCACGGAGCTGCTTTACGCAAAATCCAAAGTGTTGTGTGACACGCGTGCCGCGGGTGCGTACCCGATTGATGGTGTGTTTTCCGATATCGCGGATGAAGCGGGGTTGATCCAGGATTCAACGATGTCGGCACGGCTGGGATTTCTGGGCCGCACGCCGATCCATCCGAAACAGATTGCGCCGATACGCAAGGCGTACGCGGTGCCGGAAGCGGAAATCGTTTGGTATACGCGCGTGGTGTCGGAATTCGAGGCTGCGGAAAAAACCGGCGTGGCCGCCATCGCCATCGAAGGCAAGCTCGTCGATTACGCCATGTATCAGCGCGCGAAACGCGTGCTGGCGCTGGCGGCGCTAGATAAGGTCTAATGCAACTTCTCATCGCAAAGGCGCGAACCCGCAAACTTTGCGCCTTTGCGGTGATGAACTTTATGGATTGAACCTACATGGATTATTCGTTCACGCCGGAACAGGAGCAAATGCGCGAACACCTGCGCACGTTACTTGGCAAGGAATGCCCGCCCGAATACGCGGCGAAATGCGATGAAGATGCGCGACCGCCGCGCGAGGCGTACGACGCGCTGGCGAAAAACGGCTGGTTTGGTTTGATTGTGCCGCCGGAATACGGCGGGAGTGCACAAAACAGCGGCGGCAACGCGATTGATCTAGCGATTCTGCTCGAAGAATGCGGTTATGCGTTCGAGGAACTCGCGATGTGGGTGTTCCGCACGCTCACTTACGGCGGTTATGCGGTGATGCGCGACGGCACGCTGGAGCAGAAGCAAGCGATACTGCCGCGCGTCGCCAAAGGCGAAATCGCGGTGTGCTTCGGCATCACCGAACCGCATTCGGGTTCGGATGCGGCAGCGCTGACCACGCGCGCGACCGAACGCGAAGGCGGCTATACCATCAGCGGGCAGAAAGTATTTACCTCGGGCATGGACATCAGCGATCTGTGTTTGCTGATCGCGCGCACCTCGACGGGCAAACGTAAGCAGGAAGGCATCACTAATTTTTTGATCGACACCAAACTGCCGGGTATTGAAATCAAGAAAATCAAGACGCTAGGCCAGCGCGCTATCGGTACCACGCAAGTGTTTTACAACGATGTGCAGGTGCCGAAAACCGCGGTGCTGGGCAAGGTCGATCAGGGCTGGAGTTCGGTGGATGCGTACATCTGGTACGAGCGCCTGTGTTTGTCGGCGGCGCGCACGGGTGCGGCGATGGCAGCGTTTGAGTATGCGTTGAATTATGCCAAGACACGCAAACAGTTCGGCAAAACCATCGGCGAGTTTCAGGCGATTTCGCACAAGCTCGCCGACATGAAAATGATGCTGGATATTTCGCGCACCATGGTGTATCGCTTCGCGTGGCTGATGGATCAGGGCAAGGCCACGCGTCACGATGCCGCAGTGGTGAAGCTGCACACGGGTGAAACTTACAAGGCGGTGTCCGATATGGGTCTGCAAATACTCGGCGGCTACGGCTATTGCATGGAATATCCGATGCAGCGGTTTTTCCGCGATTCGCGGCTGGCGACCATCGGCGCGGGCACCTCGGAGATACAGCGCAATATCATCGCCAAGGGACTGGGCCTTTAGATGGCGCATCCGCTGGAAGGTGTGCGAATTCTTGAACTGGGACAGATCATCGCCGGCACCTATGGCTCGCAAGTGCTCACCGATTTAGGTGCCGAAGTCATCAAGATCGAAACGCCGGAAGGTGACCTCGGGCGTATTCCATCCGTGGCGCCGTACAAAGGCATCAGCACGCTGTTTCTCACCTTCAATCGCAACAAGAAAAGCATTGTCATCAACCTCAAGACGGATGAAGGGCGCGTGCTGTTTTATGATTTGGTGAAAATGTCGGATGTGGTGATCGACAATTTTCGCGCCGGCGTGCTGGAACGATTGAAGGTCGATTACACGACACTCTCAAAAATCAATCCGCGCATCATTCAGTGTTCGGTGACGGGCTTTGGCGGCGACGGCGCGTACAAGGATTTTCCGGCGCTCGATTTGGTGATCCAGGCGATTAGCGGTTATCTCTCTATCACGGGTGAACCGGGGCGGCCGCCGGCGCGCGTAGGCGTGCCGTTGGCGGATTTGAGCGGCGGTATTTTTTCGTGCGAGGCGGTGCTGGCGGCGTTGTATCAGCGCGAGCGCACGGGCAAGGGCTGCCGCGTGGAAACCTCGATGTTCGACGGCATGCTGAATTTGTTGAGCTACATGGCCACGCACTATCTAACTGCGGGCGAAGTGCCTACGCCGCAGGGCACCTCGCACGAATTCACCGTGCCGTGGCAGGCGTTTGCCGCCAAGGATGGCTATCTGGTGATCGCCACGCGCCAGGAAAATTTCTGGAAAAAATTGTGTGCGGTGCTGGAGCATCCGGAGATCGCGGAGGATGCGCGCTATGCTACTAATCCGCTGCGGCTCGAACATCGTGCGGTGCTGGTGCCGCTGCTCGAAAATATACTCAAACAAAAAAGTGTGAAGGTGTGGCTGGATAAACTCTACGCGGCCGAAGTGCCCGCAGCACCGGTGAACGATCTCGCCGGTGCATTCGCCGAGCCGCCGGTGGCCGAGCGTGAGATGATCGTCGAGTACGATCATCCGCAAGTCGGGCGTGTGCGCATGCCGGGCAATCCGATTAAATTCGAGGGTGCGGGTAAAACCATTTCAAATCCTGCGCCGCTGCTGGGTGAGCACACCGATGCGGTGTTGCGCGATTTGCTATCGTTGCCGGCTGCGCGCATCGCTGAATTACGCCAATTGGGCGTTATAAAATAGTTGTTTAAAATCAAATACTTAAAATAGGTGTGCTATGAGAGGTTTGTATTGGGAAGAGTGGGATATCGGCGCCGAGTTTGAAAGCCCGGCGCGCACCGTGAGCGAAGCGGACATTGTGATGTTCGCGGGCTTGTCGGGTGACTACAACCCGCTGCACATCAACGAGGAGTACTGCAAGACCACGCAATTCGGCACGCGCATCGCGCACGGGCCGCTGGTGTATGCGATTGCGGCGGGATTAATTTTTCAGTTGCATCTGTACGACGACACGCTGATCGCGTTTCTCGGCTTCGACAGTTTGAAATTCACTAACCCGGTGAAAGCGGGCGATACCATCCACGCGAAATTGAAAGTGCTGGAGAAGCGCGAATCTTCACGCGCCGACCGCGGTATCATGAAACGCCAGTTGCAGGTGTTCAACCAGCGCGGCGAAATGGTGCAGGATGCGGTGCAGGCGTTTTTGCTGAAGCGCAAGGCGGCTTAACCGTAATATTTCACACGCGATCTGCCATTCGCCGCGTGATTAAATTACGAAACTTTCCGGGAGTGTTGTGTGCCCGCGTTCGGCAAGAACCGACATCGGCTAGTCCGATCGCCTCCTCAAAAAACGCGGCTGTTCGAAAACGACTTCACGGATTCTGCATGGCCACTCGGAACAGCCCGATCCTCCCCAAAGTAAAAAACGAATCGCCACATCAATCCGCGTCGTGGGGCAAACTGATTAAGCGGGAAAAACGTGTGCCGACAGGCAGAGTAACGAGCGAGCGAGATAAATCTCATCTTGCAAAACGCGCGCGGGGCGCGCCGATTTTAATTTGACGGGCGCTTGTTCCGTCGAATTAAAATCGTTGTAGCTCCCTCTCTCACCCCGGATTGCTACAATAGACCTACTGTAAGTCTTTGCCCCGATTAGGTTTTCGGGGTTTTTTCTTTGGGAAATCCAGCCTTAAAACAGCAGCATTTGTTGTGCTTTGACGGCTTTTTCCTGAAACAGCGGCAGCCCCACTAACAGTTTCATACTCGCAAACTGTTTTTCGGTCACGGTCAGGCAGCGCACTGAACCCTCGGGCGGCAGATGATCGACCAGGCGCTTCATGTGCTTTTGCTCGGCGTCGCTACCGTTGAGCACGCGCCCGTAAATTGAAAACTGAATCATGTCGTAGCCATCGTTGATTAGGAAGCGGCGAAAG
>JAYUAH010000617.1:0-3513 GCA_043741415.1 Betaproteobacteria bacterium | reverse complement strand
CGGCCATCACCTGGCGCGCTTCGCGCGATTTGGGGTCGGCCTTCAGCCACAGAGTGGCCGCCTCCAGTGCCGGATTGAACAGGCGCGCATTCACGGCCACTTCGGTGGCGCGCTGCGCGACCCGCGGGTCATTGGTTTCGCGTGCGACTTCCAGCAAAGTTTGCACCGCCGTTTGCGGCGACCCGCGCTGCAGCGCGATTTCCGCAATCATCATTTTGTAGAGCAGTTCCGGCGACAAATTCACCGACGGCAGCGTGGACACGTCCGCTTTGGCGCGTGGCGCAGCATCAAGCTGCGCTTGCTGGGATACCGGCGCGGCACACGCGGACAGCACTTGCATGGTCAACGCGATCAGCCCACATTTGGATAGGGTCATAAAAAAGGGAATTCCCGCAATGGCATGAATAAGAAGGGAATAACCGAATGATTATTCGCAATATTTGAGGTGGAATGCTTCATTAAGTTTCACAGTTTAGGTATATTTCGCACTCACCACAAGCGGCCAACGTTCAAGTCAGCCCATAAGCATTATTGATGTCATCTCCCGCTCCTTCCCCGGCTACGCCAGTGGCCACCATCCGCGCCTGCGGATTGTCACGTCGCTATGGTTCACAAAGCGCACACGTCGCAGTGGATGGCATTGATCTGGAACTCAAGCGCGGCGAAGTGCTCGGCTTTCTCGGCCCCAACGGCGCTGGTAAAACGACCACCATGCAAATGTTGACCGGCAATCTCGCGCCGAGCACCGGCTCAGTTCACATTTGCGGCGTCGATTTACTGGAGTCGCCGGTCGCGGCCAAATCGCACATCGGCTATTTGCCGGAAGTGCCGCCGCTGTATCGCGATCTGCATGTCACCGAATTTCTCGATCTCGCCGCACGGCTGCATCGCGTGCCCAAGGCGCGCCGCGCGGCTGCGGTCACACGCGCTATTGATCGGTGCGGGCTGGGTGAAGTGAGCCGCAAACTGATCGGCACGCTGTCCAAAGGTTACCAGCAGCGCGTGGGCATTGCGCAAGCCATTGTGCATGAACCCGATGTGATTATTCTCGATGAGCCCACGGTCGGCCTCGATCCCAATCAAATCCGCGACATCCGCGCACTGATCCGCGAACTGGGCAGCGCGCACAGCGTGATTCTGTCCACACACATTTTGCCTGAGGTTGAAGCCATCTGCGACCGCGTTCAGATCATGCACCACGGCAAAATGGTTTACGCCGACACCATTGCGGAGTTGAAGCAACTGCACAATGGCCGCACCTTGCTGGTGGGATTAAATCAGGCACCCGACGTGAGCGAGCTCGCAAAAATCCCTGGCGTCATTAATGCCGAACGGGTGGGCGACAATCTGTTTCGCGTACGCGCGGCGCCCGAGTCGGATCCCACCGAGCGCATCGTCGCGCTTGCCGCGCAGCAGCAGTGGGGATTGCGGCAAATCGGCCCGGCGCAAACCAGCCTTGAAGATGTGTTCGTCAACCTCACGCGGCGTGAGGTCCCCTGATGATATTCACCATCGCCGGCAAGGATTTGAAGTCGCTGTTTACCTCGCCCGTGGCGTGGGTGGTGCTGACGCTGGTGCAGCTTCTCATCGGCTACGCGTTTCTCAAACGCTTCGATGATTTTTTACAGATACAACCGCAGTTGCTGCAACTGCCGAGCCCGCCCGGCTTTACCGAATTGGTGGCGGTGCCGGTGTTTTCCACCATGGCGGCGATACTGTTGTTCGCGGTGCCGCTGCTGGCCATGCGCCTCATCGCGGAAGAACGCCGCAATCAAACCATGGTGCTGCTCACCTCGGCGCCGATTTCCATCGTGGATATCGTGCTCGGCAAGTTCTTCGCGCTGATGGGCATGCTGCTGATCATCCTCGCCCTGATTACGCTGATGCCGCTGTCACTCAGCGCCGCCACCCGCCTCGACTATCGTTTAATCGGCAGCATACTGCTCGGCCTGACCTTGATGGCAGCGGCCTTCTCCGCGGTGAGCCTGTATGTGTCCAGTCTCACCAGCCAACCGATTGTTGCCGCTCTGGGCGCATTCGGCGCACTGCTGGTGTTGGTGCTGATGGGCGAGCATGCCGCCGACAGCCTGCAAACCCGCGGCCTTGGCGTGATTGCTGCATTCGCGCAGGTGCTTTCACCGGTGAAAAATTTTGAGCCACTGGGTCGCGGCATCATCGACAGCTACGCCATCGTGTGCCTGCTATTACTCACCGTGCTGTTTCTGACGCTGACGGTGCGCCAGCTCGAAGCGCGGCGGCTAAGAGGTTGACGGGTTAGCCCATGCAGATCAGCAAAAATGTGCGCTGGCAGTTGCTCGCGCAAGGCGGTGTGTTCGTCGTGCTGCTACTTGTTGCGGCCGGGTTGCTGGCGTGGGTGGCGCGCGAGTATCGCGCGGAATGGGATGTCACTGCCAACGCGCGTAACACGCTGTCGCAGGGCACACAGGACGCGCTGCGCCAATTTGCCGGTCCGGTCAACATCACCGTGTACGCGATGGCCAAGGACGGCGGCGGCAACGATGTGCACCGCTTGTTGCAGGAAAAACTGCGTCCCTGGCAGCGCATCAAGCCCGATCTCGCGATAACTATGGTCGATCCGCGCGACGACCCCAAGCGCGCCAACGCCGCGGGGCTGCGCTCACCCAACGAACTGGTGATCGAGCACAATGGCCGCACCGAACATCTGCCGCTGGAAAACTTTAACGAGCAAAATTTCGTCAATGCGCTGATGCGCTTGTCGCGCACCAGTACCACCGTGCTGTACTGGCTTGACGGCCATGGCGAGCGCAAACTGGACGGCGCCGGCAATCATGATCTGGGCGAGTTCGGCCGCCAGTTGCAGATGAAAGGCTACAAGTTTACGAGCCTGAATTTGTCGAATGCACAGGACGTGCCGCGCAACGCCGCGGCACTGTTGATCGCCAGCCCGCAAACCGATTTGCAGGACGCGGAAGCGGCGAAGGTGCGCGCGTTCGTCGAAGCCGGCGGCAATTTGTTGTGGCTGATTGATCCCGAACCTTTGCGCGGACTTGATCCGTTGGCGGAGCTGCTCGGTCTGGTGCTCACACCCGGCACCGTGGTCGATCCGTCGCTCAAACCGCGCAGCGGACCGCCCACGCTGGCGGTCGGCGCAAACTATGCGCGGCATCCGATCACCACTGCGTTTCGCTTGAACACGTTATTTCCCGGCAGTCGCCAAATCGGCGCGGCCGAACGCGAGGGTTGGCGCATGACGCCGCTGATCGACGTTGCACAGCGCGGCTGGGTTGAAACCGGCAAGCTGGATGAACAACCGGTGTTCGATGAGGCCCGCGATTTTCGCGGGCCCATCAATATTGCGACCGCGTTCGAACGCACCATGGCTGAGCGTCAGCAGCGCGTGGTGGTGGTGGGCAATGGCAACTTTCTGTCGAATGCGTTCCTCGGCAACGGCGGCAATCTGCAACTCGGTGTGGCCATGCTCAACTGGCTTTCCGGCGACGACAAAATGATCGCAATTCCGCCGCGCCCGGC
>JAYUAH010000616.1:0-8193 GCA_043741415.1 Betaproteobacteria bacterium | reverse complement strand
AGGCTCGAATCATGCTACTTCCCGGCCCGCCCGCCGGATTTGAAATACTTGAAAAAGTCGGAATTCGGATCGAGTACCAACACATCACCCTTGCCCTTGAATCCCGCCTTGTAGGCATCCAGACTGCGGTAGAACGAATAAAATTCCGGACTTTGTTCGTAGGCTTTAGCGTAAATCGCCGACGCCTTGGCGTCACCCTCGCCCTTGATTTTTTGCGCGTCGCGATAGGCTTCGGCAATGATGAACGCCTTTTGCTTGTCGGCTTCGGCGCGTATTTTTTCGGATTCCGCGGAACCGGTGGAACGCAATTCATTGGCGACCCGCGTGCGTTCGGCCACCATCCGCTGATACACCGACTCGGTCACGCCTTCGGGCAAATCAACACGCTTCAGACGCACGTCGAGCACTTCGATACCGATTTTGCTCGCGTCTTCGCTGGCTTTTTTGCGCATCAAATCCATGATCTTGTCGCGCTCGCCCGACACCACATCGTGCACGGTGCGGCGCCCGAATTCTGCACGCAAGCCTTCATTGATGGTTTGCAGCAAGCGCGTCTGCGCCTGTGTTTCGCCGCCACCGCCACTACCACTCACAATACTGGCGAAATACTGGCGCACATCGGAAATGCGCCATTTGACGAACAGATCGACCTGCACGTTTTTCTTTTCCGAGGTCAGGAAAAGCTGCGGCTCCGGGGTATCAATGGTGAGTATGCGCACATCGAAATAGCGCACGTTATCGAGCAGCGGTACCTTGAAATACAGGCCCGGCTCTTTCTTGATGCTCACCACTTCACCCAAGCGGAACACGATGGCATTTTGGCGCTGGTCGACAATGAACATCGAGGTAAATACCACCACCAGCACGCCCACCAGGCAATAAAGAACTGCGAGTATGCCCTTGTTCATGGCCGTGTCTCCCGGTCACGCGAGCGGAACGCATCGCGGCTGCGCGCTGAAGATGCGTCGGGGGTCGCAGCCTGCGGTGCGGGCGCCGCAGCCGCTGGTGCGGATTCGGCGGCCGGCACTGATTGCATGATTTTATCGAGCGGCAGATAGAGCAAATTGTTGCCACCTTTTTCCACCACGATCTTGGTGGTGTTGGTCATGATTTGTTGCATGGCGTCGAGGTAAAGCCGGTCGCGCGTCACCTGCGGCGCCTTTTTGTATTCGGCGACCACTTGATTGAAGCGCTCGGCGTCGCCCATGGCCTCCTGCTCCACGCGCTGCCGGTGGCCTTCTGCTTCCTGCATCAAGCGCGCGGCCATACCTTTGGCCTTGGGCAAGATGTCGTTGGCATAGGCCTGCCCTTCGTTTTTCTGGCGCTCGCGGTCCTGTCCGGCCTTGACCGCATCTTCGAATGCGGCCTGCACTTTTTCCGGCGGCTGCGCGTTCTGCATATTCAGTTTCTGGATTTCGATGCCGGTCTTGTAGCGATCCAAAATCGTTTGCATCAGTTTATGCACCCGCGCCTGCACATCCGCGCGCCCCTGTTGCACCACATAATCCATGCTGCTTTTTCCCACCACTTCGCGGATAGCGGTTTCCGCCGCCTGCAGCACCGTGTCATCCGGCGAACGGTTCTCGAACACATAATCGCGCGCGCTTTTCACCACCCATTGCACCGCAAACTGCACGTCGACGATATTCTCGTCATCGGTGAGCATCAGTGATTCCTTGAGAATTTTGCTCTTGACGTTGTTGCGATAGCCCACCTCAACACTGCGCACTTGCGAGACATTGACGATTTGCCGCGATTCAACCGGGTACGGCATGTGCCAGCGCAGGCCCGGCGTCGTGACCTCTGAAAACCGGCCAAAGCGCAGCACCACACCACTCTGACCTTCGTTCACGATGTAAAAGCCGCTGGCCAGCCAGATGCCCAACACCAGCGCCGCCAGTACCAGCGCACCACCGCCCAGATGTTTGGGCCCCATCGGCGCACCGGACTCGCTGCCCGATTTGTTGCCGCCACCGCGATTGCCGAAAATCGCGCCCAATTTTTTCTGAAAATTGCGCCACACTTCATCCAGATCAGGCGGCCCTTGGTTGCCGCTAGGCCGCTTGCCCCAATTCGGATCGTTGAGCGACATCAACGCGCCAATGGTGCGCGCAAACGCGCGAGCCACGCCTTGACGCAGCGAATCACTGAGAGATTGCACTAGACCTGCCATGGCATTATTTTGCTCTACGTTGAACCGTTTAGGAATATTGGGGAATGGACAATACTACGGGGCAAAACTACGCTGCAGCGACACGATGTTGATCAAACGCAGCCTCGGCGTTGGCACCCAGCGCATTTCTCAACAAATCAAGACCTTGCCCCTTTTCGGCGCTAATCCACACACGGGTAATCTTATCATATTCGTCCACTTCTACCCGTGCGGGATATGCCGTCAAATCGATCTTGTTATAGACCAGAACCTGCGGAATGGCGTCGGCGCCGATTTCCTTCAACACGGTGTTGACCGCCTCGATTTGCGCATCGCGATCGGCGCTGCTGGCATCGACCACGTGCAGCAATAAATCAGCATGCACGGTTTCTTCCAGCGTGGCGCGAAACGCCGCCACCAGCATGTGCGGCAAGCGGCGGATAAAACCCACCGTATCCGATAGCACAACCCCTGCCGCAAAGCCCGTATGTACCTTGCGCGTGGTGGTGTCGAGGGTCGCAAACAACTGGTCGGCCGCATACACATCGGCACGCGTTAAGCTATTGAATAGCGTGGATTTCCCGGCATTGGTGTAGCCCACCAGCGACACCGACAGCACATGCGCCCGATTGCGCGAGCGGCGCTGCACGGCGCGCTGCGATTCCACTTTGGCGAGTTTTTCCTTAAGCACTTTGACGCGCTTGGCGAGCAAGCGGCGATCCGTTTCCAACTGCGTTTCGCCGGGGCCGCGCATGCCAATACCGCCCTTTTGCCGCTCCAAGTGCGTCCAACCGCGCACCAGGCGCGTCGCGAGATGATCCAATTGCGCCAACTCAACCTGTAATTTACCTTCGTGACTGCGCGCGCGCTGCGCAAAAATGTCGAGGATCAAACTCGTACGGTCGATGACGCGGCAGTTCAGGCGCTTTTCCAGATTGCGTTCCTGCACCGGCGACAATTCGTGATTGAACACGACAAGCTGCGAATTTGTGGCCGCAACGGCTGCGGCAATTTGATCCACCTTGCCCTTGCCGGCGTACAGCGCTGAGTCGGGCCGTTCGCGCTTGCCGCGCACGATCTCCTTGGCGGTTACACCGGCGCTGGATACCAGGAGTTGTATCTCGGCAACACTCTCGACGTAGTCGTCGTCGCCAAAATCAAGTGCCACCAACACAGCGCCTGTACTGGCTCTGCTGGAGCCTGGTCGCTCAAACATCCGCAGCCAGCGTTGGCAACTGCGCGGGGAACAGCTTCAAATGATTAATCGCCGTTTCCGTCGGTGGGTATGGTGACTGCACGTACAGGCACCACGGTGGAAATCGCATGTTTATAAACCATCTGCGTGACGGTGTTCTTGAGCAACACAACATACTGATCAAACGATTCCACTTGTCCCTGCAGCTTGATGCCATTCACCAGATAAATTGATACAGGAATGTGTTCCTTGCGCAGTTGATTCAGGAACGGGTCTTGTAACAACTGCCCCTTGTTGCTCATGACGCCCTCGCTTTTTGTAATTATTCGCTACTACTTTACTGCAAAATTCCATTTTGCGCCAGTGGGTTACACAGTACTTGCACGCAGATCAGGCCCAGTTTGCGTTGGGGCGCCGTTTACGTTCAAAGGGATTGACGCGCCCGGACTTGAACTCCACCTTGAGCGGTGTTCCCTGCAATTTGAACGTATCGCGAAAGAATCGTTCCAGAAAGCGCCAGTAGCTGTCGGGCACCTTATCCAGCGCATTGCCGTGGATGACAATGCGTGGCGGATTGGAGCCGCCCTGATGGGCATAGCGCAGCTTGGGCCGGCTCATGCCCGAGCGCGGCGGCTCTTGCCGCGCCACGGCGGCAATCAGAGCACGCGTCAGACGCGGCGTGGAAAGCTTGGCCATCGCGGCCTCGAAAGCCCCGTCCACCGAGCGTAGCACGGCACCTACGCCTTGCCCCTTCAGCGCGGAAATAAAGTGCAGCTTGGCAAAGCTCAGAAAATCCAGCTTGCGCAATAAGTGAATCTTGATTTGGTCGCGGTCGTACTCAGGGAGTCCATCCCACTTGTTGACCGCCACCACCAACGCTCGCCCAGCCTCGAGTATGAATCCAGCAATGTGCGCATCCTGGTCCGATATTTCCTGTTGTGCGTCCAGTACCAACACTACAACATTTGCATCCGATATAGACTGTAAAGTCTTGATTACACTGAATTTTTCTATGGCTTCGGTGACGCGGCCACGGCGCCGTACACCGGCGGTATCGATCAGCGTGTAGCGCTTGCCTTCACGCTCGAAGTCAACATATACGGAGTCACGCGTAGTGCCAGGTTCGTCGAATACGACCACCCGCTGTTCGCCGAGTAAGGCGTTCACCAGCGTGGATTTGCCGACGTTGGGACGGCCCACGATGGCGATACGCGGCACCTGCTCATCATCTTCGGCATCCTTGCTGGCATGCGGATAATCCGCCAGTACGATGTCCATCAGGTCACCAACGTTTTCGCCGTGCGCCGCGGATACCGGCAGCGGGTCACCCAGACCCAGCTCGTGAAACTCGGCGGTCACAGTGGGCTTGGCCATACCTTCGGTTTTGTTAACCACCAGCCATACGCGGCGCCCGGACTTGCGCAACTCGGCGGCAATTTTAATGTCTTGCGGCACCACGCCCTGCCGCCCATCGACCATGAACAGCACCGTATCGGCTTCGTCCACCGCCTGCCGCGTCTGACGCGCCATTTCGCGGTAAACACCTTCAGCATCGCTGGGTTCTAAGCCGCCGGTATCCACCACCAGATAGGGCTTCATGCCCACTTTGCCTTCGCCGTAGTGGCGGTCGCGCGTGAGGCCCGGCACATCAGCGACGATGGCGTCGCGCGTGCGGGTCAGGCGATTGAACAGGGTTGATTTGCCGACATTAGGACGACCCACAATAACAATGGTAGGTTTCAAGGGGGCGATCGACGCATCAGGCGCACAGGGTTATCACTCGGCAGCAATGGCATACACGCCGCCATTGCGGGTCTGCACCAAAAAACTCGACAGGTCCAGCGCAACCGGCACGGCCGCTATGGCACTGCCGTCGGTTGCAATGCGCCCCACAAACGAGCCGTCGTCGCGCGATAGCACATGCACAAGCCCTTGATAATCGCCCACAACGACATAGCGTCCGAGCGCCAGTGGGCGCGTGAGTCCGCGGCCCGACAACTTGTCCTGCTTCCACAAACTGCCGCCCGTGGCCTTGTCAAGGGACGTGACCGCACTCTTGTCGTCGGTGACGTAAATGCTGCGGCTATCGGCGCCGAGGCCGCTGAAACTCGAAATATCGCGCGCCCAGATCGCAGTGCCGCGTGCCGCATCAAAACACGTGGTACGGCCTTGAAACGCCGTCGCACAGGCGCGGCTTTCGTCGACCACCGGCGGGCTGGTGACATCAGCGACACGCTCCAGTTCGGTGGTGCCTTTAGGCAGCGCCACCACGCTATCCCAAAGCACACCGCCGGCAACCGAGGACAGCGCAATCAGCCGCCCGCCCGGAAATCCCGCATAGACCATGCCGCGGTTAACCACGACACCGGCGTAACTGCGCACCGACAGGGCCGGCGCCGAGCGCTGGAATATCCAGCGCCGTTTGCCGCTCGCCACATCGTAGGCGTGTATTGCACCATCACCGACACGCGCAATCAGTTGATCGCCATCGATCACCGGCGGCGCCAGGGTTTCACCCGGCACCTGTATTTTCCACAGCGACTTGCCGGCGCGGTCAAAGGCTAACAACTCGCCGCGCGTAGTACCCACTGCGATAACCGTAGCGCTCGCGGCGACACCGCTGGCGATGGGCTGTCCGGCGTTAAAGCGGCCCGCGCTGGCGCCACTGGCCGCGTTGAAGCCCGCGATTTCTCCATTGGCGGCGGCTACCCAAACCGTGGCGCCATCCACCACGGGAAACAGCACCGTCTTGCCCGCCTGCCCGACCCTGCCTTGCCATGCCACGCGCAATTTTGCGGTATTACTAACCGGCGTCAATTCAGCCGGTTTGGCGGAAGGTGCGGGCGCACCAAACCAGCCGTCGTAGGTGCTTTTGAGTGTGTCGCAACCCGCCAGCGTGCCCAGCACAGCCAACACACCCGCCATCACAACCCGCTTCATTTCTGCGCTTCTCCCAGCGCATCCAGCTTGACCTGCACCAACTGCCGGTATGAACTGCGCGCATCACTTTTATCCAGTGCCATCTGATAAGCCCCACGGGCTTCGGCGCGCTTATTTTGCGCGGCGAGAATGTCGCCTTTGAGATCGGCATACAGTCCATCAAACGCGGCAACGTGTTTGGCATCGAGCAGTTTTAATGCTTCGTCGAGGTTTTTTTCATCGAACAGCACGCCGGCCAGGCGCAGGCGCGCCACGTCGCGCATTTCGTCGTCTTTAGCTTTGTCGATAACCCATTGCAAGCGCAGTTTGGCGTTGGCAAGATCATTGCCCGTCACGAACGACTTCGCGGCACGCAACGCGGCCATGCTGGCGTAGGCAGTACCCGAGTGGCTGCTGGCCAGCGTGGCGGCAATGTCCCGGACTTTCTTCGCTTCGTTCGATTTTTCAGCGGTATCAAGCTGGCTGTAGAGCGTCGCCGCCGATGACGATTGCTTCTCGTGGTAATAGCGCCACCCGAGTATGCCGGCCAAACCCACCACCACCGCCAACACCGCCGTCGTCACCAAATTGCCGTACTTGCGCCACCAATCCTTGATAACCGCTATCTGTTCCTGCTCTTCTAAATCGTAAGCCATTGATTATATTCCATTTTTAATTATTTTCACAGCGTCCTGCGCGGACACCGTGCGCTGCTCCGCCGCTTGCCGCAAGGCTTTAACGGTGATGGTGCCGGCCAGCGCCTCGTTGTCGCCGATGATAACCGCGAATCGGGCGCCACTGGCATCGGCTTTTTTCATTTGCGCTTTGAAACTGCCGCCGCCACAGTGCAGCACCACGTAGAGCCCGTGGTCGCGCAATTGTTCCGCAACGGCGGGCGCGAGTTTATTCGCTGTCTTGCCCTGGTGCACCAGCCACACGTCGGGTTCCAGTTTGGGCACTGTGGCAGCCCTACCTTCCAGCAGCAGCAACAAGCGTTCAACGCCAATGCCGAACCCGCAACCCGCTGTGGCCTTACCACCCAATTGCTCGAACAAGCCATCGTAGCGCCCACCCGAACACACCGCGCTTTGCGCACCGAGCGCACCGCTCACCCACTCGAACACGGTGAGGTTGTAGTAGTCGAGACCACGTACCAGACGCGGGTTAATTACATACGGCAATTTCGCGGCTTTTAGTCCTGTCAGCACCGCATCGAAATTCGCGCGAGAAGCGTCACCCAAATGATCCATAAGCCGGGGCGCGCCTTCGATGACGCTTTGCATCGCGGGATTTTTTGAATCGAGTATGCGCAACGGATTGGTAAGCAGGCGCCGCTGCGCATCGGCATCCAGCACGTCGCGATGCTGTTCGAAATACTCAATCAGCTTGCCGCGAAATGCGAGACGTTCGTCGTTGCTGCCGATGGTGTTGATTTGCAGTTCAACATTTTCCAGTCCGAGCCGTTGCCACAGACGCCGCGCCAGCACCAACATTTCGATGTCAATGTCAGGGCCGGGAAAACCGAGCGCTTCGACGCCGAAAGTATGGTACTGACGATAACGTCCCTTCTGCGGCCGCTCGTGCCGGAACAGCGGCCCGCTGTACCACAGCCGCTGCGGGCCGTTATACAAAAGATTGTGTTCCAGCGCCGCGCGCACGGTGGGCGCGGTGCCTTCGGGACGCAACGACAGCTTGTCGCCGTTCATCGAATCCTCGAAAGAATACATTTCCTTTTCGACGATATCGGTGACCTCGCCCACGCCGCGCACAAACAGGCTGGTGGTTTCGACAATCGGCGTGCGAATGTTGCGATAACCGTACTGGCGGAATACATCGCGCACGGTATCTTCAAGGTGTTGCCACAGGTAAGCCTCATCCGGCAGCACGTCGTTCATGCCGCGGATAGCGCGTATCAAATCACTCATGC
>JAYUAH010000615.1:0-3515 GCA_043741415.1 Betaproteobacteria bacterium | reverse complement strand
TATTATTTTTTGCCTGTTGCACGACAAGATCGACGCGGAGGTGATCAACGCCAATCCGCTTCTGATGGCGATTGCCTCGATGACCATTACCCCGGCCGATATCGACACGCTAGCCGCTACGGCGCGCAAGCTGCCGGTGACCGTAATTCCTGCGCTGTTGCTGAACGACCCCACGGCGGACCTCGCTTTTGCACTGCTGCTCACCACCGTACGACGCGTGGCCGAGGGCGATCGCCTGATGCGCAGCGGCGTTTTTCCCGGCTCGCAATCCAACTATCTGGAGAGCGGCGGCGTCTCGCACAAAACGCTGGGCCTGATCGGCGTGGGCGGCGTGGGCACGGCGATGGCGCAGCGAGCGCGTGGGTTTTCGATGAAAGTGATCTATCACGATCCGCGTCGGCTCACGCCAGAAAAAGAACAAGAACTGGGCGCAACCTGGGTGCCGTTCGAGCAGGTGTTTACGGAGGCTGATTTTGTATCGATTCATGTGCAACTGACACCGCAAACGCGCCATTTGATCGGCGCACCCCAGCTTGCACTAATGAAGCCAACGGCGTATCTGATTAATGCCGCTCGCGGGCCGCTGGTCGATGAACAGGCATTGGTGCAGGCGCTGAAAGAAAAACGCATCGCCGGCTCCGGGCTCGATGTGTATGAACACGAGCCGCGTCCGCATGCTGATTTGCTGGCGATGTCGAACGTGGTATGCACGCCGCATATGGGCAGCGCGGTACACGAATTACGCGAAGCGATGGCGAATGTGGTGGTGGATAATATTCTGGCGCTATTACAAGGCCAACGCCCACCAAATTGCTGGAATGCTGATATTTATAAATAATTGATTTTAAACAATTTTTTATTGAGGTATCGTTATGGCTGCATTGGCAAAAGTTGTATTGACGGATTACGTGTGGGAGTCGCTCGAGGTCGAGAAAAAAACCCTCGCCGGTTTGGGCGAACTGGTCGCACTACAAACCAAAACGCCCGCAGAATTTCTCGCGCAGGCCGCCGACTGCGACGCGCTGCTCAACACCTACGCCGGGCCCATCACCGCTGCCGATATGGCAAAAATGCCCCAGTGCAAAATCATTGCGCGTTACGGCATCGGCGTTGACACCATTGATCTCGATGCGGCCACCGCGGCGGGCATCATCGTCACCAACAATCCCACGTACTGCATCGAAGAAGTCGCCGAGCATACGATGGCGCTGCTGCTCTCCGCCGCGCGCAAAATTACCTTTTACGATCGCCAGGTGCGCGCCGGCACGTGGGCGGTGCCGCCGGGCAAACCGATCCAGCGCCTTGCAGGCAGCACCATTGGCCTCGTTGGTTTCGGCAATATCGCGCGCCAAGTCGCGGTGCGCGCTGCGGCGTTTGGGATGACCGTGTTGTACGCCGATCCGTTCGTTAAACAAGGCCAGTTCAGCGAGCCGGGCACCAAGGTTGAATTGCCCGAGCTCTACCAGCGCGCCGATTTCGTATCAGTACATCCACCGCTCACGCCGCAAACACGCGGCATGATCAATGACGATGCCTTCGGCGCGATGAAGCCTAACGCGGTGATCGTCAACTGCTCGCGCGGCCCGGTGATCAGCACCGATGCGCTGGTGCGCGCGCTGGACGCCAAAAAAATTGCCGGCGCGGCACTCGACACTACCGACCCGGAACCGTTGCCCAACCCGCATCCGCTGCGCGGCCGCGAGAATGTCATTGTCAACCCGCACGCCGCGTGGTACAGCGAGCAGGCGATGGTCGGCCTGCAAGCCGGTGCTCCGGGCGAAGTCAAGCGCGTGCTGTCGGGCGAATGGCCGATTAACGTGGTGAACAAAGCGGTTAAAGGAAAAAGCCGCGCCGGTTTATAATACGGGTTGGTAAATATTTTGAAATCGCTGGAGGATGTATGAAGCTTTGCCGCTACGGAAAAGATGGAAACGAGAAGCCCGGTATCATTGATGCACAGGGCAAACTGCGTGACTTGTCCAAAGTCATCGGTGCGCTGGATGCCGAAGCACTCTCGCCGCGCAATCTGGCACGCGTCAATAAGATCAAGCCGGAAACACTGGCGGTGGTCACCGGCAATCCGCGCTTTGGCGTGCCGTTCACCGGCATCTCGAAATACGTGGCTATCGGCTTGAACTATTCCGATCACGCTGCCGAAGCCGGCATGGCGGTGCCCACCGAACCGATTATTTTCATGAAGGCCACCACCAGCATTTGCGGCCCGAACGACGATACGATTATTCCGCGCCATTCGACCAAGCTTGATTGGGAATGCGAACTCGCCATTGTCATCGGCACCAAGGCGCAGTATGTGAGTGAAGAAGATTCGCTCAACTACGTCGCCGGTTACTGCGTGGCGAACGATGTCTCCGAACGCGCGTGGCAGTTGCAATCGTCGCAATGGGACAAGGGCAAAGGTTGCGATACTTTCGGCCCCATCGGCCCGTGGCTGGTGACCACCGATGAAATCACCGATCCGCAAAATCTCGACATGTGGCTGGACGTGAACGGCGAACGCATGCAGTCGGGCAACACGCGCACCATGATTTTTGGTGTGCGCAAAATCATTTCGTATTGCAGCCACTACATGACCTTGCTGCCCGGCGACGTGATTTGCACCGGCACCCCGCCCGGCGTGGGCATGGGCAAAAAGCCGAACCCCATCTGGCTCAAAGCGGGCGATGACGTCAAGCTGGGTATTCAAGGGTTGGGGCAACAACAGCAGAAAATCGTAGAATCTATATAAGTATTTGTTTTTATTGAATTTTTTATATGCCAGATCTTGAGACCGCAATGGAGAGCATATCGAGTTCCGGGCTCCCGCTGGGGTTCCTGACCCGCAAAGGCAGCGCGCGGCCGGGCGTTATTCTCGGCGCTAATAGCCGCGACGTTTTCAAAGTCGAAGCACGCCACCTTTCGGGCAGTCACCAAAAAGAAGCGGTCGTCACCGAAGGCAGTGACGGCAGTTCGTGGCGCATGGTCAGCGACGAAGGCGTGCATATCAAGGGCGACGATCTCGCGCCCTTCCCGCTCGGTTTTTTCAATGCTGGCCTGCAAGCGGATTTAGCCAACCGCGTGCTGCTGCTGGCCCGCGTGCAAGGCGTGGCGTTGAACGACCTGAAAATTCAATGCCGCACCGGTTACAGTATGACCGGCGCATTTTTTCGCGGCGACGGTGTTGGTTATGCCGAGCCGGCCAAGGTGACCGTCGATGTTCATTCGTCGGCCACAGCGCCTGCCGTGCGCGCGCTGGTCGCCGCCGCGGTACAAGCTTCACCCGCGCTGGCAGCCATGCGTGCGCCGATAGACAACACCTTTGCGATCTACGTTAACGGCAAGCGCCGTGCCGTGACCACGTTGCCTGACGCCGGTGGTATCGATGCCGACGATCCACTCAAGACTTACGCCGGCGTGCCGTCACCCCACGCCGACGCCCTGCCTGATTTAATCTGTAAAACCGGCCACAAGCGCGATGGCACACCGACCGTGAGCGCGCCTGCGGCCACGCCCGATCA
>JAYUAH010000614.1:0-3518 GCA_043741415.1 Betaproteobacteria bacterium | reverse complement strand
CGACGGCGCCCAACAGCAGCAGGCCACCCGCTACGGGTTTGAACACCTGGATTGCGCCTTCTTCACCAAGCTGTGCCAGGCCCATGCGCAACTGCTTGCTGCGCAGCGGATCGGCGATTTCGACGGTTTGAAAAAGCTCGGGCGCGAAAAACGGCAGACCGGTGAATTGCAGGTCTTCGCCTTCGGTGAGCGTGTCACCGAGTTGCAGCACGCCGTGGTTGGGTATGCCGATAATGTCGCCGGCATAGGCGTCTTCCACGATATCGCGCCGCTGCGACAGAAATGACACCACGTTATTCGGACGAAAATCCTTGCCGGTGCGGCAATTTTTCAGTTTCATGCTGCGTTCAAAATGCCCCGAGCAAACACGGATGAAAGCAATGCGGTCGCGATGACCGGGGTCCATGTTCGCCTGAATCTTGAACACCACGCCGGTGAATTTGGGTTCCATCGGATCGACTGTGCGCTGAATGGCTAGGCGTGGGCGTGGCGGCGGCGCGAAGACCACAAGTGCGTCCAGGATTTCCTGCACACCAAAGTTGTTAATGGCCGAACCGAAGAACAACGGTGTTTGTTTGCCGGCGAGAAAGGTGTCGCGGTCGAAGCTGGGCGATACGCCCTGCACCAACTCCATCTCCTGCCGCGCATGCGCAAACACGTCGCCGAAGCGCTCGGCGGCCGCGGGGTTGTTCAATCCCGCTATGGTTTCGTGCTCACCGACGCGGTCTTCACCTGCAATAAACACGCGCATGCTGTCGTGCATCAGATCGAACACGCCCTTGAACTGTTTGCCCATGCCCACCGGCCAGGTGCACGGCACCACCGGCATGCCGAGCGTGCGCTCGATTTCGTCGACCAGATCCATCGGCTCGCGCACTTCGCGATCCATTTTATTAACGAAGGTAATCACCGGCGTGTTCTGCGCGCGGCACACCTGCAACAGGCGCAGTGTCTGCGGCTCGATACCGTTGGCGGCATCGATCACCATCAGCGCCGCGTCCACGGCGGTCAGCACGCGATAGGTGTCTTCGGAAAAATCGCGGTGGCCTGGCGTATCGAGCAGGTTGATCACGCAGTCCTGATATTCCATCTGCATCACCGAACTCGCCACCGAAATGCCGCGCTGCTTTTCGATTTCCATCCAGTCGGAAGTTGCGTAGCGTGACGCCTTGCGCGACTTCACGCTGCCGGCGATATGAATCGCGCCCGCGTACAGCAGGAGCTTTTCAGTGAGCGTGGTTTTGCCCGCGTCCGGATGCGAAATAATGGCGAAAGTGCGGCGCCGGGAGACTTCTTTTTCGATGCTCATGCGTGTGCCTGTACGCGGCTTCAGCCTGTATGGGGAAGCAGCAAAAGGCGCGCATCATACGTTAATTATTAGTAACTGTTCAGTCCGCGTGAAAAATCAACTTCTTCCCTCACCCCTAGCCCCTCTCCCGAAGGGAGAGGGGAACAAAGCCTCGCCCTCCGGGAGAGGGTGGCGCGTAGCGCCGGGTGAGGGAGGTTTTTGAATTTTCGTTCGGATCGACGCCACTGCGCTCTCGCGGATTACTTATCCGCAGGCCACTCAAACTCAATCTGCGTATCGGTATCAGCGCGCCCCTGCACAAAAATTTCGCGCGTATTCGGGCGCTCCCACACGATCTCCAGCAGGTTCTCATCGGGATCGAAGAAATAAACGCTCATCTAGCTTTGATGATCGACCGCGCGGTGAATCGCCACGTCCGCATCCTTTAGCGCGAAATACGCGTTCCTCAAGTCATCCTCAGTTGCCACTGCGAAAGCCGTGTGCTTCAAGCCCAACCCCTCCCGCCGGCCAAGCCCGGATGGCGGGCGCGGAAACGCATCGGGATTGGTGCTCGGAAAAAGATCGAGCGTATTGCCGTATTCGCCCAGTGACAAAAACAGCCCGCCGTGATCCGGATCCTGTTCCAGCACCTTGAACCCAAGAATGTTGGTGTAAAACGCTTTGGACCGTTCGAGATCGCGAACGGTGAGGAGGATGTGGCTGATGCGCTGAAGTTTGATCATCTTGACCTCTGGGCTGGTAATCTGTCGGCGTGGCGATCTGTACGAATTGCGCAAAGATCATGCTGCGCGCTGCCTTCTTTATTTGCCAAGTATACGTGACCGCGACACCCATACAACTTGACTTCCCCTCGTGCCGCGTACAATCTTTAGTCTTCGAAACGCAGGCGCTGGCCCGTCGAGCAGAAGTCGACGCCAGTACCTTACGTAATGAACAAGGGAGGCAACGATGGATTCCACGAGACGCACTCTGTTGACAACAGGCGCCGCAGCGGCAGCGGCGGCCGCTGCACCACGCGCTTTCGCGCAAGCGCCGGGGAAGGCGGAAACGGGCGGCACGTTTTACCAAAGAGGCAACGTGCGCATACGCTACGAGGAAACCGGTTCCGGGTTTCCGTTGCTGATTCTTCCTGGCGGCGGGCAGAACGCGACGATTGAGTGGGGGGCGAAGAACGCGCCGTTCAACGCGATGGTGGAATTCAAAAACGAATACCGTTGCATCATCGCTGATTTGCGCAACGCGCCGAGTGGCCAGTCGACTGGCCCGCTTGAGATCGATCGGCCCTGGGACTCGTATGCCGACGACCAGCTTGGCTTGATGGATCACCTCGGCATCAAGAATTTCATGGTGCTGGGCTTTTGCATCGGCGGCCCGTTCATCTGGAACTTGATCAAACGCGCGCCGGATCGCATCGTCGCTGCTGTGGTGTCGCAGCCGGTGGGGTTTCGCAAAGAATTACCGAACTACGCTTATGACGGTTACATGAAAAGCTGGACGCCCGCGCTCACGAAGCAGCGACCGGACATCACGACCGAGACGGTCGAGCGCTTTCTCAAAAGCATGTACGAAGGCAGCCGCGGCGACTTTGTTTTCTCCGTGACGCGCGATGATGTACGCGCCTGCCAGAAGCCGGTGCTGGTGATGCCGGATGATTCGCCGCCGCACCCGTTTGTTACCGCCATGGAATCGGCGATGCTCGCGCCGAAGTCCGAAGTCAGCATGTATCCGTGGAAGGACACGCCGGAGAAGATTCCGTTGGCCGTGCGCCAGGTGCGCACGTTTCTGCGGGCGTATCGGGCGGCGAGGGCTTAAGGCTTTGTGCGGCGGATTTAAAAAATTCAATAAAATCAAATAGTTATAATATAATCCGGCTTTACAAACCGGAGGAGAAACTTATGCGCGCGATTTGGAAAACACTGAACACGTCCTTCGACAGGCTCAGGACGAACGTTAAGTTGTTTTTTCCGTTGGTGGTGAGCTTGTCGAACCATGAATGCAATCTATTTAATCAACGTTTACTTAAATCGCTCGCTGTCCTTGTTCTGCCACTGATGTTCATGTCGCCCGCAGCGCAGGCAGCTTACCCCGATAAACCCATACGCTGGGTACTCGGCAGCGCGCCGGGCTCCGGTCCTGACATTGTTTCGCGGCTGGTGGCAGACCGCTTGTACGCGGCCATGGGCCAGCGCGTGGTGATCGATTCGCGGCC
>JAYUAH010000613.1:0-3523 GCA_043741415.1 Betaproteobacteria bacterium | reverse complement strand
CACGCGCCCGCGCATGTTGAGCGCGAGGTCGAGCATCCATTGCTGGCTGTCGCGTTCGGTTCTGAGTTTGCGGATCATGAGTTGCTTTTCCCTTGGTGTGTTGTTGCGCGGAAGGAGCGTAGCGCATTCCGGGAAACTGCGACCGTGATGTCCCGGATGACACTGCGTTCCATCCGGGCTACGGTCTGGAGTAAAGTATGTGTCATCACAAAATCAAAGCACACCCACCGTGATTTACTGTAAATATTTGATTTAAAACAGTTTTTTAAAATAATGATGCACATTGTCGGTAGCACCCGCAGGCAATGTGCATGACACCGCAGGCCACCGGAGATGACGCATGACTGACAAAGCAGCTAGCGATTCGCAACCTAAGCCGCACAAGCTGATCGTGGAGAAGGATGTGTGGATACCGCTGCGCGACGGCACGCGGCTGTGCGCGGATATTTTTCGGCCCGACACGCAAACGAAAGTACCGGTGATCGCCAACATCAGCGTGTATCAAAAAGACAAGCTGTGGATACCGCCGGCGGACCTCGACGAAAAAGCCAATCCGTACATGAATTGGGAAACGGTGAATCCGGAATGGTGGTGCCCGCGCGAGTATGCGTGTCTGCGCATTGATTCGCGCGGCTCGGGTAAATCGCCGGGCCGCTGCGAGCCGAGTTCGTATCAGGAGTCGCTGGATTTTTACGATTGCATCGAGTGGGTGGCGAAGCAGCCGTGGTGCAACGGCAGCGTGGGCACGCTGGGCATTTCGTATCACGCCAGTTCGCAGTGGCGCGTGGCCAATCTGCGCCCGCCGTCGTTGAAAGCCATCATGCCGTGGGAGGGGCGCGCGGATCAATATCGCGATCAGTGTTATCACGGTGGCATATTCTCGATGGGCTTTGTCGCCAACTGGGTGGCCACGCACACCGCGCATCATTTGTTGGGGCGGCCACGCAGCTTCAACCCGGATTCGTTTCAGCCCGACATGCTCTACAACCTGATGCGCAACGATCTGGATTCAAACTGGTGGCGCATGCTGAGCGCGCGCTGGGATGAAATCAAAGTGCCGGTCTACAGCGTCGGCAACTGGGGCGGCTTTTCGTTGCATTTGCGCGGCAATACCGAGGGCTATACGCAGGCCGCATCGAAGCACAAAAAACTGCGCATCCACACCGGCACGCATTTTCACCCGTTCCATTCGAACGAAGGGCGCGCGGAGCAGTTGCGCTGGTTCGATCATTGGTTGAAAGGCCTCGACACCGGCATACTCGATGAGCCGGCGGTCAAACTTGAAATCCGTACTGGCGGCAGCAAGCAGCCGTATCCGTTTCGTAGTGAAAACGAATGGCCGCTGACGCGCACCGAGTGGAAAAAGTTGTTCCTGAACATAGAGCGCGAACAAGGGCAAGATGAACACGCGGTGGAAGGTACGTTGGCAGGCGTAGCGCCGTCGAAGGAATCCAGTGTGAGTTACTCCGCTAGCGGTTCAACCGCGGCTGGCGTGGCCTCGGGCTCATCGCTCTCGACGACGCACGGTGGCGCGGGGCGCCTGGGGGTGTCGTTCGAGACCGAAGCGATGCTTGAAGATAGCGAGGTTACCGGCCCCTTGATGCTGAATCTGTGGGTGTCGAGCAGCAGCGAAGACATGGACATGATGTGCACGCTGCGCAACATCGGCCCCGACGGTAAAGACGTGTGGGAGGTTGGCCAGCACGGCGGGCCGGTGCCGCTGACCAAGGGTTGGCTGCGCGCGTCGCATCGCAAGCTTGACCCCGCGAAGTCGTTGCCGTATCGGCCGTATCACCCGCACGACGAGCGTCGCTGGCTGGAATCTGGTAAACCGGTTGAGTGCCAGATTGAAGTCTGGCCCACTTGCATCGTGCTGAAAAAAGGCCACAAGTTGCGGCTCGATATTCAGCCGCGTGATGGCGTGGGCAGTGCGCCGTACACGCACTATCACTGCGACTACAACGCGGGGGCGACGAATACGATTTACTCTGGAGGCGATAAACCGTCGTATTTGCTGGTGCCGTTTATTCCGGCGAAATAGGTCTGAGGGGTAAGGCGTAACGTGTAACCACAGGGGAATGTACCGTGACATCTGAACGCCAGCGTACTGCCTTCGTAACGGGTGCCACACAAGGCATGGGTGCCGCGCTGGCGATGCGATTGGCCAACGACGGTTACGACGTCGCGGTATCTGGCACGAACATTAACAACCTCGCGACCACGGTGAAGGAGCTGAAGGCGACCGGCGTGCGCGCGGTGGCGGTGCAACTGGATTTGCGTTCGCAGGAAAGCACCGAGCAGGCGATGGCGACGGTGGTCAGTGCATTCGGCGAGATTGATGTGCTGGTCAACAATGCCGGCATCACCACGCGTTCGCTCGCGGTGGATACCACGCGCGCGGAGTGGCAGGCTATCATCGACGTCAATGTCACCGGCACGTTTTTTATGAGCCAGCAGATGGGACGGCACCTCATTGAACAAAAGCGTGCCGGGTGTATCGTCAATTTGAGTTCCACGCATGGGCTGATTGGTTTTGCGCAACGCTCGGCCTACGGCGTTTCCAAGGCGGGCATTTCGCAAATGACGCGCATGCTGGCTATCGAATGGGCGGCGCATCGTATACGTGTGAACGCGGTGGCGCCGGGCACGGTGGCCACGCCGTCGCGCGTCTCTTATTTTGGCGCGGACCCAAAAGGCTTTTCGGACATGATTGCGCGCGTGCCGCTGGGGCGCCTGTGCGAGATGGAAGAGGTGGCGGCGATGGTGAGTTATCTGGCGTCGCCCGCGGCGGAATACATCACCGGGCAGACGATGGTACTCGATGGCGGATTAACTTCGTATTAGCGCGTAGGATGGGTGAAACCCATCACAAACACAGGTGCAAATTGGCGTCGTGATGGGTTGCGCTGCGCTCCACCCATCCTACGTACACTGAGCTGGTTATTGAATTTGGGATCCATTCACCTACAGGAGATTTCATGACGCTGACTCAACAACTCGCCGCCTTTGTCATCGACACCCGCGAAAGCGATGTGCCGCAAGCCGTGCTCGACGGCGCCCGCGATGCGCTGGTGGATACTCTCGGTTGCACGCTGGCCGGCGCCCTCGACGAAGGCGCCGAGATCGCGCAACGCTGGGTGATGGAGACCGGCGCGCGGGCGCAGGCCACGGTGGTGGGTACCCAGCTTGCAACCTCGCCCGCCGAAGCGGCGTTCGTCAATGGATTGGCCGCACACGCGCTGGATTTTGATGACGCGATGATTACGCTGCGCGGGCATCCGACTGCGCCGATGCTGGGCGCCGGTCTTGCAGTGGGTGAAGCGGCGGGCTCATCGGGCAACGCGGTGTTGGCGGCCATCGCCGTTGGCCTCGAAGTCGGCGGCAAACTCGGCCCGGCGTTCGGTGCGGGGCACTACATCAAAGGCTGGCACAGCACCGCCACCGTGGGTGTGTTTGCCGCGACAGCGGTGGCCGCGCGGCTGTGGGGCTTAACCGTCGAACAACTGCAAACCGCGTGGGGCAT
>JAYUAH010000612.1:0-3529 GCA_043741415.1 Betaproteobacteria bacterium | reverse complement strand
CCTGCGCCTTTTTGGGAAACAGCGTTCACGATTACTTCGCTTGCGACACCATGTATTCGACCGCGGCTTTGATGTCGCCATCGGCAAGGCTTAAATTACCGCCCTTGGGTGGCATTGCGTTTTTGCCTTTGATGGCGCTGGCGACCAGTGCCGCGACGCCACCGCCCAAGCGCGGCGCCCACGCGGCTTTGTCACCCAGCTTGGGTGCGCCGGCGAGTCCGGGGGTATGGCAGACCTGGCAAGTCACGTCGTAGATGGCTTTGCCATTGTTACCACTAGGCGCGGCGGCTTTGCCGGCATCGGCGCCGGCAGCGGCGACCACCACAGGCGCGGGTGCGGGCACCAGCGGCGACGGGCCTTTTTCAATGTCCGGCACACTGCCCACCGGTTTGATGCGTTCGGCCACTGCTTTGTCCGACATCGCCGGTGTTGTGCGCGATTTGTCGCCGCCCATGACGAAATGAATGATGGTGAAAATGCCCGCGATCGGAATGATAAAAGACAGTACGATGACCACAATCAACTGGGTCGGGGTCTTGATGAAGCTGCTATGTTCGTCGGAATGGCTGGACGAAGGGCTGGAAGAATGTGCATTGCTCATGGAGGACTCTTTATCGATATGCGCTAAAACAGCCGATTATAGCGTGAGCGGCAGTTGCGGTAAAAGCCTCGGTGCCGCGTGCGTGCTAAAATCGCGTGGTCGCATATACACACAGGCGCCCGTAGCTCAGCTGGATAGAGTACTGCCCTCCGAAGGCAGGGGTCGGACGTTCGAATCGTCTCGGGCGCGCCAGTTTGTTCGTATCGTGCATGGCTTACTACCGAGCGGCGGGCGGGCTTTTCGCTGCGCGCCGCGGCGACACAACTGTGCAACTGTGCGGATTTTAACGGCCTGAATCGGCGTGGTACGGTAAAGTTGGTCTGCAAAATGGCCAGACACCGTTCGAATACTGCGCGCGCATCCCGATCTCCGCTGTTCTGGCTGTTGTCGGTGCTGTGCATTGCGCTGGCCTTTGCGCAAGAAGCGGTCACCATCAGCGATGCGCAAATCGCGCGCCTGGCGCAGAGTTTCGGCGCGGTGGCGCGAGACCGCCTCACCGGCTGGCGCGATTTGATCACCAACCCGAAATACCGTGCAGTGAGCGAACGCCAGAAGCTGGAACTGGTCAACGATTTCATGAATCGTACGCCGTTCGTGAGCGACCAGCAGCACTGGGGTAAGGTGGATTACTGGGCGACGCCGATCGAGTTTTTGTCCACCAACGGCGGCGATTGCGAAGATTTTTCCATCGCAAAATATTTCACCTTGCGTGCGCTGGGCGTGGCCGACGACAAGCTGCAAATTACCTACGTCAAGGAAACACGCATTTACAACGAAGCGCACATGGTGCTCGCCTATTTTGCGACGCCCGATGCCGAACCGTTGATTCTCGACAACATCAACATGACCATACTACCGGCGTCGAATCGTAGCGATCTGATTCCGGTGTACAGCTTCAATGGCTCCGGGCTGTGGCTGGCGAAAGAGTTGACGGGGCGCGGACAATCCGTGGGCGGCGCGGATCGCGTCGGACTGTGGCGTGATTTGCAGGCGCGCATGAAACAGTCGAAGTAATGTAATTTATGTAAGTATTTGATTTTAAACAATATTTTATTATACTGCGGGGCGCACGATGAAGCTCTCACGATTGCTGATTGGTTTAATTTCGTTGCTGTGGGCGGTGGTGTTTATTGCCACGCTGTGGGTGGTGGTGAGCAGCACGCGCGATTACCTGAAGCGCGCGATGGAGTCGCACGCGCAGGACACCGCGACCTCGCTCGGGCTGTCGATCACGCAAAGCAAAAGTTACAACGATCCGGTGACCATGGAGCTGATGACCAGTGCGATTTTCGACCGCGGTTACTACAGCGAAATTGAAATCAAAAAATTAAGCGGCGAATCGATATTCAAAAAACGTGTCGAGCAGGCGGTGGAAGGCGTGCCGGCGTGGTTTATTGACTGGTTCAAGCTGCCCACGCCGCGCATGAACGCGATGGTGATGGATGGTTGGCGCAAGGCGGCGGTAGTCGAAGTGGAAAGCCATCCGGGGCACGCCTACCAGGAGTTGTGGCAAATCACGCGCAAATCATTTTGGGTATTGCTGGCAGTGGCGGCGTTGTCGCTGGTGGTGGTGATGCTGGTATTGCGCTACGCGCTGCGTCCGCTGGACGACATGGAGCGGCAGGCGCTGGATATCTCGCGCCGCCGCTTCACCATACTCAATGAGCGCCCGTGGGCGCGCGAGCTGCACCGCATTTCGAATGCGTTGAACAGCATGTGCCTGGCAGTGGAGCGCATGTTGGGCGAGCAAACCGCGCTCACCGAAAAAATGCGCCAGAAAGTTTACGTTGATGGCGTCACCGGCCTGCGCAATCGCAATGATTTCAGCGAAAAGTTAAGTCACATGATCGAAACGCCGGAGGAGTTCGGTTCCGGCACGCTCGCCATCGTGCGCCTGAACGGCTTTGCCGCGTACAATGAAAAACACGGGCGTCCCGCCGGCGATGCGTTGCTGCAAAAAAGCGCGCAGCTCCTGGGCAAAGTGGCGGATGAGCGCGAACGCGTATTGGTCTCGCGCATGGACGGCCCGGAATTCGCGATGATGGTGCCGGACACGGCGGTGTCCGAACTGCCGGCGCTGGGCGATGCGATTATCGGCGCGTTAAGTGAGATCGAGGAGCACCCGCACAGCACCGACAGCGTGATGGCGCATGCGGGACTTGCGCATTACCAGCATCGCGCCGGGGCGACCTTCGGCAAACTCATGCAAAGCGCCAATCAGGCGCTGCTCATCGCACACGGGCGCGCACAGCCGGGCTGGCATGTGCTGGTGCCGCCCACCGATGCGGAAGCCGCGCTGAATGCGCTGACCACACAGGTCAATGCGCTGTTCACCGGCGGCATCGATGCCGAGCGCGTCAGGGTGCAGTACCAGCCGGTGCGCGCCTGCAACGATGATCCGCAATGGTATTACCGCAGCGAGGCGCTGGTACGGGTGGTGGGCAGCGGCGGCGCTTTGATTCCCGCCGGGCTGTTCATGCCGGCGGTCAAACAGCGCGGCTTGTCGGCCGATCTGGACCGCTTGGTGGTCGGCAAAGTGATGCGGCGCATCGCGTCCGGGGGGGCCATCGGCGGCGGCGCCACGGCGATTAATCTGTCGCCGGATTCGATTAATGCGCCGGGCTTTATCGACTGGTTATGCGGCCAATTGACGCAACAACCGCAGGTGGCGAAGTACCTGATTTTCGAGGTGTCTGAAAATTCAATTATCGGCCGCATCGAATCCGTCAAAACAGCATTGCACCGCTTGCGCGAAGCCGGTGCGCATTGCTCCATCGACCGTTTCGGCCAGAGCACGGCGTCGGTGGGCTTTTTGCGCAGTCTGGATATTAGTTACATCAAGATCGACGGCAGCTATACGCGCGGTATCATCGCGTCGTCCGATCGGCAGTTTTTTGTGCAGGCGCTGGTCGGTATCGCGCACGGCCT
>JAYUAH010000611.1:0-8225 GCA_043741415.1 Betaproteobacteria bacterium | reverse complement strand
TGTTGTTTCATTGGGAATATCTCAACGAATGGTTGCTCTCGCGCCCTGCACGCCGTGGCAATCAGACGGGCGTCTACATCGTCGGCATCGACGCGCCGACTCGTGCCGCGGCGATTTCGCGCGAGGTAGATGCGCAGTTTCAGAACTCCATTGCCGAGACGTTGACCGAAACCGAGCAGGCGTTTCAGTTATCGTTTGTGTCGATGTCGAATGAAATCATTGCCGCGATCAAGGTGGTGTCGTATGTGGTGATACTCATCATCATGGCGGTGATGGCCAACACCATGGCCATGAGTGCGCGCGAACGCACTTCGGAATATGCGACGCTAAAAGCACTGGGCTTCGGGCCGGGCTTTGTGGCGCTGTTGATCTTCGGTGAATCGCTGGCGATTTGCGCGGTGGGTGGTGGTATCGGGCTGTGGCTTACACCGTATGCAGCGGCAGGATTCAAGCAGGCGGCCGGGGGTATTTTTCCGATATTCACGGTGTCGCAGGCGACGATTGTCGCGCAGGTGTTGTGCGCGCTGGTGGTGGGCGTGGCGGCGGCTATTGTGCCGGCGCTGCAGGCGTCGCGCGTGCGCATTGTCGAAGGCCTGCGGGCGATGGGTTAGCACGCGATGGCGATACCGCTGAATTATGTTGCGCGCAATTTGTGGTCGCGGCGCCTCACCACCACGCTCACCGCAGGCGGGCTGGCGTTGGTGGTGTTCGTGTTCGCCACGGTATTGATGATGGACGAAGGCTTGAAACGCACGCTGGTGACCACCGGCGAACTGGATAACGCGGTGATCATCCGCAAGGGCGCTGAGAACGAAATTCAAAGCGGCATCAATCGCGAGCAGGCCGGCATTATCGAAATGCATCCGGCCATCGCGATCGGTGCGCAGGGGCGCCGTATGGTGTCGAAGGAAACCGTGGTGCTCATTTCACTGCTGCGTGCCGGGGACAACAAGCCGTCGAATGTGGTGATCCGCGGCACCTCGAGCATGGGCTTCACCTTGCGTCCGCAGGTGAAAATCAAGGAAGGGCGGCTATTTCGTCCTGGCACCTCGGAAATTATCGTGGGATCGAGCATCGCCGCGCGTTTTGCCAATACCGGCATCGGTCAACACTTGCGATTCGCGCAGCGCGAATGGACGGTGGTGGGCGTGTTTGATGGCGGCGGCAGCGGTTTCGATTCCGAAGTGTGGGGCGACGTCGAGCAATTGATGCAGGCGTTCCGGCGCAATGCGTATTCGGCGATGGTGGTGCGCTTGGCCGATCCCGCGCGCTTTGAAACGTTGCGCGCGGATGTGGGCGAAGACCCGCGCCTCACCCAGGAGATGAAGCGCGAGCAGACGTTCTACAGCGATCAATCCAAGGCTTTGTCGACCTTCATCAACGTGTTGGGGTTGACGCTATCGGTGATTTTTTCCATCGGCGCCATGATCGGTGCGATGATCACCATGTATGCCTCGGTGGCGAGCCGCATCAATGAAATTGGCACCTTGCGCGCACTGGGTTTTCGGCAGGGGGCCGTGTTGTGGGCGTTTTTGGCCGAGGCGTTGCTGCTGGGCGGCGTGGGGGGCTTGATCGGTTTGTCATTGGCGGCGCTGATGCAATTGGCGTCGTTCTCAACCATCAACTTTCAGACCTTTGCGGATTTGTCGTTTCGATTTATTCTCACGCCGGATATTGCCGTTAAAACATTATGCTTTGCGCTGATCATGGGTTTTGTCGGGGGTTTTTTACCTGCGTTTCGCGCCGCGCGTTTGAATATTGTGGATGCGCTACGGGCGGTGTGAGGGCGCGGTTTGAACGGGGCTGCTGGTGAGCTTCAGTTATTTTCTATTCGGGATTTTTTATGACACGGTTCATTACGATGCAAGAATTTTTAACGCTGGGCAGGCGTGCGCTGTTGTGGGGTGCGTTGCTCGTTTCGGCGCAGGGTTTTGCGCAATCCGCGGCGTCGAATTGTCCGCCGCAGCCGGCCGAGCCGACGCGGGAAAGTATCCAGGCGTTGGCCAAGGCGGCGAAAGATCGCGGCTTTCTGTGGAAAATCGAGAAAGACGGCAAGGCCAGTCATCTCTACGGCTCGATACATCTGGGCAAGCAGGCGTGGTCGGTCCCCGGCCCCAAAACACTGGAGGCGCTGGTGGCCAGCGACGTGATCGCACTCGAGCTGGACATACTGGATCCGGCGATTCAGGCGCAGATGGCCGATCCGGCCAAGTTCGGCATCAAGTTTTTCGATTTGCCGGTGCCGCTGAAAAACCGCATGGCGGCAGCAGCCCAAAAAGTGTGTGCGCCGATGGAGCAATTTGCCGCGCTGCATCCGGTGATGCAGTTGATGACGGTGACCTTGCTCGATGCGCGATTTTCCGCGCTCGAGATCAGCTACGGCTCGGAAATCTTCATCGCGGGTTTTGCCAGAGGCCTGCAAAAGCCGGTGGAGAGTCTGGAGTCGGTCGAGTTGCAATTGCGCTTGTTGATGGACGGTGAACCCAAAGAGACCATCGAAGCCATTGATCACAGCATCACGTTGCTTGAAAACGGAAAATCGCGCACGGTAATCGATCGCATGACCAACGCATGGGCGAACGGTAATCTCAACGAGTTGCAGGATTATCAGAAGTGGTGCGAGTGTGTGGATAGCGACGCCGAACGCAAGGCCTTACAGAGCCTGAACGATGAGCGCAATCCGGGATTGGCGGCGGGCATCGACAAACTCATGCGCAGCGGCAAAAGTGTGTTTGCCGCAGTCGGCGCTTTACACATGACGGGCGCTAAAGCGCTGCCCAAGCTGCTGGCGGAGATGGGCTACAAGGTTGAGCGGGTGGCTTTTCAGCCTTAACACGAGCGTTTAAAAAATTTCAATAAAATCAAATACTTACATTATTTTCTGCGGACGCGCGATGGTGCCGAGATGGAAGCCGAATTGATTGCGCGCGCGATCGCTGAAATAGTGCGTGAGTGTATTGCGCACGGTGGCAAACGCAATTTGATCCCACGGAATTTCGTCTTCGCGGAATAGCTGCGCTTCCAGTGTTTCGGAGCCGGCCTTGAAATCGAGATCCTGCAGCTTGGCCAGGAACAGCAGGTACACCTGATTAACGTGCGGGATGTTGTAGACAGCGTAGAGCTTGCCGATTTCAACGCGGGCGCAGGCTTCTTCCAGTGTTTCGCGTGCAGCGCCCGCATCCAGTGTTTCGCCGTTTTCCATAAAGCCTGCAGGCACCGTCCACAAGCCGTGACGCGGCTCGATGGCGCGTTTGCACAGCAGCACTTTGTCTTCCCAGTACGGCACGCAGCCGACAATCATGCGCGGATTCTGGTAATGAATGGTGTGGCAAGCGTCGCACACGTAGCGCGGCAGCGAGTCGCCTTCGGGAATTTTATGGGCGACGGTCGCGCCGCAGTTGCTGCAGAATTTCATGAATCAACCTGTTAGGAGTCGCTACTATACGGCAAGCTGCGGGGGGAATCCAATGTGCGCCACTCATGCCGACGGTGCCGCTGCGACAAACGGCGAATGCTCGTGCAGTTCGTCGATGTACTGCGTCACACCTTTGGTTTCTCGCGCCAGAAACGCTTCCACCGCCTGCGCGAATTGCGGGTGCGCGAGCCAGTGCACCGATGCGGTTTGCACCGGCATCAGGCCGCGCGCCATTTTGTGTTCGCCCTGGGCACCGCCTTCAAACACTTTGATGCCGCGCGCGAGACAATACTCGATGGTCTGGTAATAGCAGGCCTCGAAATGCAGCATCGGGTGATGTTCGAGCGCGCCCCAATAGCGCCCATACAAACAGTCGTTGCCGCGCATATTGAACGACGCGCCGATGGGCCTGCCGTCGCGCTCGGCGACGATCAGCAGCAGGTTTTCCGGCATGCTGTGGCCGATGCGCTGAAAAAAATCGAGATTCAGATACGGCGTGTTGTGATGTTCGCGGTAGGTGTGCGTGTAGCAGCGCGCGAAAAACCGCCAGTCGTCATCGGTGATAGCGGCACCTTCGAGCCAGCGAAAGGTGATGCCCGCGTCGCGCACGCGGCGGCGTTCCTGTTTGATTTTTTTGCGTTTGGTGTGGTTCATGCGCGACAAGTACTGCTCGAAATCCGTATCGCCTTCATTCACCCAGTGAAACTGCACGCCGTGGCGCACCATCATGCCCTTGGCGGCGAAGCGCTCGGTTTGTTCGGGCGTGGGAAACAGGCAGTGCAGCGACGAGGCATTGCTCTCGCGCGCAACGTCAAGCACGTGACTGGCGAGCGCTTCGAGTACGCTATCCGACTCGGCGAGAATGCGCGGCCCCGCCACCGGCGTGAACGGAATGGCGCTCAACAGCTTGGGATAGTATTCCAGGCCGTGACGCTGATAGGCATCGGCCCACGCCCAGTCGAACACATACTCGCCGCGCGAGTGTGATTTGACGTAGAGCGGCATCGCACCGGTGAGGCGCTTGGTGTGGTTCTTGCCTTCAAACGCCGCCAGATAACGCGGCGACCAGCCGGTGCGATCAGAGGCGCAGCCGCTCTCGTGCAAGGCATGCAGAAACTCGTGCCGTAAAAACGGATGGCCGCCGGTGAGGCGATTCCACTGCGCCGGGTCTATGCCGTCCAGCGTGGAAACGATTTCAATGGTCAATGGGGGTTTTCAGAATGATGCACGACAGCGCAGGGATTACTCGCCGACGATGATATATTAGCGGCGTGAAAATTGCGATTGCGTAATTGCATGACAGCGTGCATGACAGCGTGCACGACAGCGGCGGTGATATCGAGGGCCGACACGCGCGCTGTTCATTGGGAGGAGAGGGCATGTATCGTGTATTGGTAGCGATGCTCGCGGTGTTCGCCACGACCCGTGCCGCACCGGCCATGGCCCAGCCGACGGGGACTTACCCGAGCAGGGTGATACGCATCGTGTCGCCGTTCCCGCCCGGCGGCAACACCGACCGCATCGCGCGCCTGATCGGCCTGGAAATGGGCAAGACCTTCGGCCAGAATGTGCTGGTGGAGAATCGCGCGGGCGGCGGTGGTATCGTCGGCACGGATGCAGTCGCCAAGTCCGCGCCCGACGGGCACACCATGGGCATTATCATCAGCGCGCACGCCGTGCATCCCGCGATGCACGCAAAGCTGCCGTACGATGCCGCCGCCGACTTCACACCGATTTCGCTGCTGCTGCGCGTGCCGAACCTGATCACCGTGCATCCGTCGCTGCCGGTGCGCAGTTTGGGGGAACTGCTCGACCTCGCGCGCAAGCGTCCCGCAGAGATGGTTTACGCCACGGCAGGTGTGGGCTCGGCCACGCACCTCAGCGGCGAACTGCTCGATGCCATGGCGAAGACGAAAATGACACCGGTGCATTACAAGGGGGGCGGCCCCGCGGTGCAGGATCTGATCGGCGGCCAGATTCCGATGAGCATCAATAACCTGAATGTCACGCTGCCGTTCGTGCGTGCCGGGCGGGTGCGCGCGATGGCGGTGACCAGCCCGCTGCGTTCGCCGGTGTTACCCGACACGCCGGCCGTCGCGGAAACGGTGCCGGGCTACCAGATCGGCGAGTGGTACATGATGATCGGCCCGAAAAATATGCCACGCGAGGTGGTGGCGAAAATTCAGGGCGAGATCGCGCGCATACTCAACGAGCCTGCGCTGAAGGCGCGTTTTCTCAAGGAGGAGGGCGTGGAACTGGTGGGCGGCACATCCGACGAGGCGGCGGCGCTGCTCAAAGCGGAACTCGCGCGCTGGCCGGATTTTGTCCGCAAGCTTGGGATCAAGGCGGAATGAGGCGCGTGTTATAGGTGGAAATTAATTTAAGCTGCAATCAAAATGTTATGGAGAAAGACTTGACCCTGGATTCCTTTGTACATAAATTATTGTTTAAAAACAAATACTTAGATGTAATCGTGTCTGACCCCATTCTTATAATCCGATCGTTCTCGGCGGCATGGGTAACGCAACATCGCCACAGCTCGTCGCCGCTGTCCGAATGCGGGCGGCTTTGGCACGCTGGGCACGTCAGGGAGGAACGGTCCCCAAATCATTGCGGAGACCAAGGCCATCCGCGATTTAACGGAGAAGCCCTACGGCATCAACCACCTTCTTTTTAGGATCGACGAGGAAGCCTATGCTGCGACCCTCGAAGCGCGTCCCAGCATTGTGGCTTTCGCGTGGGCTCGCAGCAATCAGGATTTGCGCAGCTATTTCCAGCGTGCGCATGACGCCGGTACGAAAGTCATGTTCATGGCGGGTACGGTTCACCGTGCTGACGGAAATCAACGACCTCGCCAGCGGCCACGTCTGGCCGGGGGCAGTGGCGCGCGTGCAACGCAATGCATTTGTCGCACGCTGGGCAGGCAGAGAGTGGGCGTTGCGCCAGAATCAACCCGCGGCGGCGCAAGCGGTCGCGGAGGCGCGTCGCACAGGAGATGTGGATAACGCGCCGTTAATGTTCGGCCAGGATGCCGGCCTTATCGATTCGATCAAACCGGCCGCCGAGATTATCTCCGGCATGGCTAAGGAAGCCGATGACATCATACGGCGTCGCCTGAGTAGCCTATTACGCGATTAACGCAGCAATCATGGTCGAGCTACGCCCAGCACAACTCCTATTCATCGTCAAACTCAAGGAAGAAAGTTTTTACGAGGGGGCTGGGGGCGCGGTTTTGCGTAGTAAAATCCTACTGGATCGCCAGATGCGGTAGCGCGTTCGCCGACTGCCTCGCTGCGCTTGCCGTGAGCCGGCGGCAACTTTAACCGTGGAGGGCATATGTCTCGCATCGCATTGTTTGCAAGCTGGTCAGTTGCTGCTGTTGGATTCGCCCTCGTGCAACTGCCGCTGGGCCTCTCGCAGTCGCCAGAGACACCGAAGCCTCCGCCGCCCCGCACCCACGCAGATATGCTGCGTATGTCGCTTGCGGCAGAGAAACCCGGTTTGGCCGATCCGTTCCGCGGCATCACAGCTGACGGCAAGATCGAGGCGGACCTTTTTCCTGTGCGCGCGACGGGCGTGTCCACCGAGCCGGTGCGGCTGGCCACAGTCGCGTTTCTCGCCAGTCTCAACAACGAACAGCGCGCCAAAACAAAGTTCGCTGTCGGCGACGACGAATGGCGCAAGTGGATGAACCAGAGTTTCTACATCCGCCAGGGTGTGAGTTTTGACGAGATGAACGAAAAGCAGCGCGCCGCGGCTTTTAATCTGCTGCGCGCCGGGCTGAGCGCCAAGGGGCTGCAGTTGACGCGCGACATCATGCGGCTCAACGGAACCCTCGCGGAAATGACCGGTCACCATGACGAACTGGGAGAATGGAAATACCACATCACGGTGATGGGCGAACCATCCGCTACGCAGCCGTGGGGCTGGCAGCTGGATGGGCACCACGCGATCATCAATTACTTTGTGCTGGGCGATCAGGTGGTGATGACACCGGCGTTCGCCGGCTCCGAACCTGTCGTTGCCCACACGGGCAAGTTCAAGGGCGCCATCGTGCTGCAGGATGAGCAGAACAAAGGGCTCGCGATGTTCCACGCCCTCAGTGCGGAGCAGCGCAGCAAGGCGATCATCAAGGGTTCCAAGACCGGCAACCTCGCGCTCACCGAGGCGTGGAGGGACAACGTGATCATCGACTACGCCGGTATCAACGCGAAGGAGTTATCGGAAAGCCTGCGCCAGCAACTGCTCAATCTGGTGGCGATCTACGTCGACAACATGGCCGAAGGCCACGCGCGCGTGAAAATGGACGATGTGCGCAAACACCTCGACCGCACATGGTTTGCCTGGATTGGCGGCGCCGACAAGGACAGCGTGTTCTACTACCGTATCCACAACCCGGTCATCATCATCGAGTTCGACCATCAGACGCCGGCCACCCTGCGCTACCTGCATGCCAACCCCACGGTGCCGCGGATCGATCACATCCACACCATCGTGCGCACGCCCAATGGCAACGACTACGGCAAGGACCTGCTGCGCCAGCACTACCTCCAGCATCCGCACGAGCCGGCGCGGAAGTGAAGGAATCAGTTCACTCCGGGGGGCATGGAAATTTCGGCTTGTCAGGGTTTCCCATGGACAGGAACCTGGCCTGACCACTCAGCGCATCGTCGAAAAATAACCTATCTGTCATTCCCGCGCACATAAAATAGGGTCAGACACCCATGGCACTACCTTAAGCCCCTGACGTGCTGAGGCGGCGGGGTAAAAAGGGTGGCTGAGAGCCTGATCTTGCTATGATGGTGGTGTC
>JAYUAH010000610.1:0-8231 GCA_043741415.1 Betaproteobacteria bacterium | reverse complement strand
GATTTTTTGCTGCTCGCTCAAGCCGGCGCTGGAGACATCGATAAAGTCGCAGCCGAGCGCATCCAGTGCGCGCGCGAAGGCGAGCGTTTGAGCGATATCCCAGCCGCCGGCGACCCAGTCCGTGGCGGACACGCGCACGCCGAGCGGCTTGTCGGCAGGCCACACCGCGCGCACGGCTTCGAAGACTTCCAGCGGAAATCGCATGCGGTTCTCCAGCGTGCCGCCATAACGGTCGCCGCGCTGATTGCTGAGCGGCGACAGAAATTGGTGCAGCAGATAACCGTGCGCGCAGTGTAGTTCGATCAGTGACACGCCTGCGCGCTGCGCCCGCTGCGCGGCGCTGACGAAAGCATCACGTATATCGGCGATATCGGCGAGCGTGATTTCGCGCGGCTGCGGCCACTTGGCCGATAGCCCGATAGGGGAAGGCGCGATATTCGGATAGCCACCCTCTTGCGGCAGACGCGGCCCGCCACCCAGCCACGGTTCCTTGGCGGAGGCGCGCCGCCCCGCATGACTGAGTTGCACGCCGAAACGGGCATTGCCATATGTGTTGAAGAATTGCTGAATACGCGCAATAGCGTGTTCCTGTTCGTCGGAGTACAGCGATAAACACAGCGGCGTGTTGCGCGCTTGCGGCGCGACATAGGTTGACTCGGTCATCACCAACCCCGCGCCAGAAACGGCGTACTGCCCCAAGTGCATTAAATGCCAATCACCCGCCGTGCCGTCGTGCGCCGAGAACTGGGTCATCGGCTCGACGACGATTCGATTTTGCAGCGTCACACCACGCAGCTCTATGGGGCGAAACAGCAGGGCACTCATGGCAGATAGCTCGCGAGTAGCGTTCGCATCAGTGCAAATATGACGCCGTTAATCTGTATGGAGGCGGCGGATGGATTTTTGCCCTCCTGTGGTCACTTGTCGGCCAGGAATAATCCGGGCGACTCACAATTCAAACGGCTGGCCGTTGATTTTGATCGATCCCGTCAACGGCACCGGCTTCACCACCATCTGTTCGGCAAAACAGCCTTTTTTCGCGCAGCGGATGACGTGCCTGATTTTTTCCGGATCGTCGTCGGATTCGACTTCGAGATGGGTTTCCACTTCTTTGCAGCCGCTATCCACAGTGCCCTGCAAAACCGATCCGGTTAAATACCAGTGAATCAATACCCGAACTTTTGCCTTGCTGACTTTTGTTTTGGTCATGGTCGCGTACCGCGACACTTGAGTCAGCAGTCAAGCGCCCAGCCCGGTTGCGACATAAATCAAGGGCTGCGGGTAATTGTCGTCGCCCTTGAGGTGCGCAGGTTCGTCGACGTGTATTTCGAATTTGCGGTGGCGGCCCACCTTGTGCATTTTTTCCAAAGACTCAACGTCTGTTTCCATCACAAATTCGTAGGGCTTGGCGGGTAGTTCAGGTGCATCAATGCTGGGCCGCTCGCCGCTGAATCGAACGCCGGGGCCTGCCTCAGTGGGGGTGCTCATGTTGCGCTCCTTTGCTATTTTGCGTTGGCCAACAGGGGTTCTACCGTGCGTGGAATCAGGCTCATGGCAGACACGGCTTTTACCGATGGATCGGTGCTGTTTGATACCAGACTTCTAAGTTGCACCACGGTCTGACCTGCCGCGGTGTCGAGCCAGAACCAGTCCTGCATGCTTTTGCTGGAGTGTGTGCCCGGTTGCACGGCTTTGGCTTCGTAGTAATAGGCTTTCAGTTCATCACACGCTTGTTTTAACGCGTCGCCTTTGGTGATATCCGCGCGAAACGGCGCCGGCGATTCGCCATTGAGCCACGCCGCGAGATACGCGGCAATTTGGGTTGGCGACAAGCCCGTGACGCCCAGCGTGGTGCGTCCTCGATGTTTCGCTGCCACAGCGTGCCACGCTTGCAATTGCGATACTTCGTCGGCAAGTTTTTCAGCGAGCGTACCCTCGGATTTCATGCGCGGAAAACTCACGGGGCAGGCGAGTTCTTTGGGTGGCGGGGTGAGCTTGTCGTGCGGCGCGTCGTGCGGAAAATCTTCGATCAGTGGACCCGATTCGCGTTCGAGCAACTGCAGCGCCGCCAGCAGCACGCTGCGCTGGAACGCGGCATCGTTAGGCACGCCAAACGGGCGGCCGAGCATAAACGGCACCCACAACGCGCGCGGTGGTGCGAGGGCTTCAGTGTGTTCACGCACCAGGCTGATTTGCGTGGTGGCGATGCCGGCGGCTTCGAGGTAGTGAGCGAGTGCGCCGACGGCGCACGTGCAGTTGGGTCAAACGGGTGACAACAGCACCGCGTCGACGTTGTCGTTTTTCAATAGCTGCGCCAGCTCATGTGCCTTGGGTTCGTAATTCGTAACCGGCGACACCGCTCCCATGAACGAGTAGTGAAACGCCGCAGTGGAGCCGATGATGCCCTCGCGCGCCAATTCGTTGAGCCGGTCGAGCGGAAACGCTACGTTCCAGTCTTCCTGAAAGCCGCTGCGGTCGAAGTTGACTGACATGTGACTCATCACCAAATCACCGGCTTTTACATCAGCGGGAATCACGCGGTAATCCATGCTTGCCGGTCCGGTGCCGAACGGACGGTCGCCACGCACGTGCAATCCCGCGGTGCTGATAATGGCCACGCGGCGCTGCGCGAGCTTGGGGCCGCGCGCCCAGTGCCGCTGCGGAAATTTCGGCAGGGTTGGTACTTTCTTGAGCATGTTTTCTTTATCGGACGGCGGGAGATCTGCGAGGCGAACCATGACTAAATCCTTTCGCGATTTGTAAGGGTGTGACGATTTAGGGTGACGACGTGCGGTGTTTTGTTATTATGAACTGAATGGTACAGAATTGACATAAAATTTATTGCTGTTGTTATTGCGATTGTTATTATTTCAGGCAGCGCAGCATCACGGTCTCGATGTTCTTGAGCACAGCGCGGTCAGGATTGGCTTTGCCGACCAGGCGCAAACCCTGAATGCTCGACATCAGAAACGCAGCGAGCGCATCGACATCTGCACGGGGTCCGAGCTCGCCCGCAAGCTTTGCTTGCGACAGCGCATTGCGAAAAGTGGTTTGTATACGATCCATGCTCCGGCGCACACGTGCGGCGACCGTTCGATCCTGCCGCGCCAGCTCGGCGGCGCAGTTACCGATAAAGCATCCGCGCCGGCCGGGACCCGCCACGATATCGTCGATAATGCGATCCACGAACGCGGCAATACCATCCAGCGCCGAGTCGCGGCTGGACAGCGCAAGGCTGATGCGGGCTATCGCGGCGCCCTCATATTTTTCCAACGCGCCGAGGTATAGCCCCTGCTTGTCGCCAAACGCGGCATAGAAGCTCGAACGCCCTAATCCTGTGGCGGTGCACAAATCGTCAAGCGAGGCTGCCTCGTATCCCTTAGCCCAAAACACCTGCATGGCGCGATCGAGGGTATCGTCAAGATCAAATTCGCGGGGGCGTCCCATTCTGCTTTTATTGCCTGGAGTTTAATAATGGTAATTGTGTACCATACGGTTCACAATGGCAAATCCAAAAAGGCCAGGCCGGTAAATCTTTTTATGGATAGAACAATGCGATGTTAAAGACAGCGATGTTACAGATTCGCGTTCAGGCTTGCGCGTTGATCATGCGGCCGGTGCAAAAAAAGTCGGCAAGGAATTGCGGCCGACCGAGTTGCTGATCTTCGGCAATCCGCAGGGCGGCACGCCGCTGATGGAGTGCGCGTAGTCGGCGGGCATCGATCTACCGCTCAAAGCGCTGGCGGTGCTTGCACAAGAAGTGACGAAATAAAAAATTCAATAAAAACAAATACTTACGATTATTTAACAATGGGCAGTGCGGCCACCGCTGAATTGCCGCCAGCGCTTTTCAGCCGCGGCCTGTGCGCGTGTTGGTTACTTTGCGACGCGATAAATCGCGCCATTCAGATCATCGGAAATCAGCACGCTGCCATCGGCGAGCAGTAATACGTCGGCCGGTCTCCCCCAATAATTGCGCCCTTGCAGGAAGCCGGTCAAAAACGGTTCCATGCGTTCGGCGCGATTGTCGCGAATGGCAACGCTCACCACGTCGTAACCCACGCGCGACGGCGGATGTGAACCATGCCGTGCAATGATCACGCTGCCTTGAAATGTTTTAGGTAGCGCATCGCCGGCATAGAAACGCATGGCCAATGCCGAGGTATGTGCGCCGAGCGCCAATACGGGAGCCGTAAATTCGCTACAGGCGCGCTTGTTCGCGAATTCCGGATTCGCAATGTTGCCATCATGGCAGTACGGAAAGCCGAAATTTTCGCCCATGCGCGTGATGCGATTCAGTTTGTCATGGGGCAATTCGGGGCCCAGATTGTCCTGGCCTTGTTCGGTGAACCACAGTTCGCGCGTTTGCGGATGCCAGTCGAAACCCACGGTATTGCGGATGCCGCGCGCGACCACCTCCCGCTTGCTGCCGTCGGGATTGGCCCGGAGTATCGTTCCGTACTCATCGTTCTGCGCTTCGCACAGATCGCACGGCGAGCCGACCGAGACATACAATTTTCCGTCGGGACCGAAGGCCATGTAGTGCGCGCTGTGACGATCGTTATCGGGAAAGCCATCGAACACGGTGGTCGGCGCGGGCGGGTTGTCGAGCCGGTTTTCGATATCGTCATAGCGCAGGATTTTGGTCTTGGCCGACACGTAGAGCGCGCCCTGGTAAAACGCAATACCGCTGGGCGTGGCGAGGCCGGAGAGGATGGTGCGTTGTTGCGTGATCTTGTTATCACGCAGCGTCACGGCGTAAACGTTGCCGGCATTGCTGCCGACAAACAAGGTGCCGCGGGCGCCCAGGGCCATCTGCCGCGCTTTGGGCAGATCGGTCGCGAACAGCGACACTTGAAGCCCGGCGGCAACCTTGAGATTGTTGAGCTGTATGCCTTTGTGTTCCTCGCGCAAATCCATCAATGCATTGCAACCACTCAACGCCGAACCGAGGGCGAAGCAGAGGGTAGCGGTTTTGCCCAGGCGAATAAAGCGCTTCAAAATATTGGGTGTCATGGTTGGGTTGTGTTCTCGTAGGGGTCAAAGGACAGCGGATCAGGTTTGGAAGCGCAACGCAATTCAACACAGCGTGTGATGCAAGGGCTTCGCATAAACGACGCCGACGCGCTGATGCGCCATTGAGCGAATAGTGTGCTTCTCGGGTGTAACGGTCTGTGCGGTATCGAACGCCAACTGCAGGGTGGCCACAGTGCGGTATCGATGATTAACTGCGTTAGTGGAAAACACCGGACTCAAGTTGCACAAAACACCGATAAACAAAAAAATCAATAAAAACAAATAGTTACGTTATAATTTGTATGATGTGCTGATTGACCTTTGAACGGGACCTGCATGGGGCAATGGCTGATAGCGCATTGGGGATGGCTGCTCGCCGGCGTGCTGTTGGGTGATCGGTGTTGAGCATCGGTGCATTGAGATTGCGCGACGCAGGGATTCCATCATGCTCACGCGTCGCTCGCGCTAAACTTCGGCTGTGGGCATCGTTGGTTGGATTCATCTGAAAGGCGTGACATGAAGGTTCGGTATCTACGGGCGGCGCACCTCGTCATGGTGGTTTGTTTGTTTGTGTTGGCCACTGCGGCGATGGGCGCCAGCGTGCTCGAAGAGGGGCGAGCAGCGTATGCGGCGGGCGATTATAAAACCGCGATCGAGAAATGGCAGGCCTTGATCGATGACGGCCAGCCCGAAGGACAGTTTTTTTTGGGCGTGATGTATGCCGAGGGCAAAGGCGTTGAGCAAGATCACGCCAGGGCGTTTCAGCTTTACAGTGAAGCCGCGGAAAAAGACTATGTGCCAGCGCAGTACAATCTGGGGAATCAATACGCGACGGGCGAGGGCGTAGCGCTCGACTTCAGCAAGGCCGAATACAGGTGGAGCAACGCAGCGGAACGCGGCTTGATGCGCGCGCAGATCAATCTGGGTCATCTTTATTATTTCGGTTTGACCGGCGAGAAAAATCCCGTGTTGGCGAGAAAATGGCTGACCCTCGCGGCCGATCAGGGCAGCCCTGACGCCAAAGACGTGTTGGCGAAGCTCGATGCGGAAATGCCGCAGACGCCCAGCCCGCCGGAGCAGCCTGCGGCGTCTGACGCCCCGCAGCCTGCTTCCCCGCAGCCTGCCACGCCGCCACGCGCGGCAACGGATGCGCTGCGGCGCGAAGCCTGGGTGCTCGCGCAGCCGTCCAGCCATTACACCATTCAAATCTCGGCGCTCGGCGCCGACACCTTGGTGCGCGAATACATTAAACAGCACGATCTATCCGCCACTGCGGCGTATATCGAAACGCTGTCGCAAGGCAATACGGTGTTCAGAATTATCTACGGCAGCTACGCGCGCCGTGAGCTCGCCGACAAAGCACTGGCGAGCCTGCCGCGCGCCATTAGCGCGAACGCGCCGTGGGTAAGACCCTTTGCCGACCTGCATAAACTGGTGGACCGCCGCTATGCAGAGCGTGGCGCGCCGTAAGTAGCCGCGATCCGTGGCCGCGTTTACCCGCTAGCGTGCGCGTGCGATGGCCGCCCAGTCGTTCGGTGCAATGCGCGCGATGATGCGCTTGAAGTTGCCAGGCTCGAGCACCACGGTCCAGCCTTCCTGCACCGTGAGATTGGTTGCCGCGTAGAAAATGCCCTGGTGCGCGAACAGCATGATGTTCTGTCCCGGCGGCGGGCGCGTGGCGAGCACGGCCTGCACCGCCGCAATGCGCTCGGGCGATTTGGTGATGGCGCCCTCGGAGGTCAGCGGCTCGGACCACTCGACGTGGTCGGCATACCGTGTTGCCGTTTGCAGCGCCCGGCAATAGCGGCTCGACAAATACCGCGCAACGGGTATGCCCGCGCGCCGATACGCGGCGCCGGCCTGACGCGCTTGCTCGCGGCCGTGCGCACTGAGATTGCGTTGCGTGGCGCAATCCTCAATGGAGAAGCGGCCGCTTTCGCGGTTCTTTGCTTCCCGTTCGGCTTCGTCGCGATTGGTTTCCCCATGGCGCGCGTACAGCAGGTAACCGCCCTTGGCGAGGGCCGCGGCAATGTCCGCCGGTGTTGTCAGTTCCGGCTTCGGCTCATCGGGTGCCGGGGGTGCAAAGTTCCGATCCGGCTTCGCGCACGACCAGAGCAAAGCGGCAGCGGCCAGGACGACGATGCGTTTCCATGCGTTGCTGATAGGCATGATTCAGCTCCATTCGATTATTGATGTTAACTGGACGGCGGACGCACTCAAGTAATACCCGGTCAGAAAATGGGCTACGCTGTCGCCAACCCATAAGGTCGTCTCGATCTGATCGCCTTTCTCAAGTCGCTATCAAAGCAACCATGACCTTATCCACGCCTGCTGGACATCGCGCTACCGCGAAGTTGCTCAAGGACGTCCGCGCGTGCGAACTGTGTGCGGCATTTCTGCCGCTAGCGCCGCGCCCCGTACTGCAAGTGCATGCGCACGCGCGCATTCTGATTGCCGGACACGCGCCGGGCAGCAAGGTGCACCAAACCGGCATTCCGTTCGACGACCCGAGCGGCGACCGTTTGCGCGACTGGATGGGCATCGACAAAGCGACGTTTTATGATGAAACGAAAATCGCTATTCTGCCCATGGGATTTTGTTACCCCGGCACTGGCAAATTCGGCGACCTGCCGCCGCTGCCCCATCCGAGTCCGCGCAACAATATCTGGTTAAAGCGCAATGACTGGTTTGAGGCCGCTGTGTTGCCTTCGTTAAAACGTCGAGTGCAAAAAATATTGCGCTAGCGGTTACGCGGCGATGAGAAGATCAGCGATTTGGCCGACTGATTAAAAAATTGTTTAAAAACAAATAGTTATGGTATTTTTTCGTATGTGGCGAGCATAATGCAATGGCGCTTTGTGTCGGTTGGCAAGGGCGGACATCGAGTGCGTGTGGGGCGCTCGCGGCGGTGTTCGCAATCGATACCGCGTTTCATCGCAGCCACTTTAACGTCTGCATTGGTGTTTTTTTTCGCCGTCTCCGACGGCCACTGCCGCAGCTTTTTCCGCGTGTCAAACTCCAGCATTGCGGGCGGCCAATCAGGTTTGACCGCAACCCGATGATTGGGCTACCCTTTCAACTCTTTGCTCCTCTTTTGCCGCTTCGCGGACGCCTTGCAATCCCGCAGCGAGCTCATTCATGACCAAGTCACCCAAGTCCGATAAAACGCCCACTTTCGAATCCGCGCTCGCCGAGCTGGAAGACATCGTCTCCGA
>JAYUAH010000609.1:0-8241 GCA_043741415.1 Betaproteobacteria bacterium | reverse complement strand
GCTTTGGAAACGCGTTACGGACTATGTTTTCGGAAAACACCACCGACGGTGCCAGCAACGTTGCACTAGAACAACTCATAATCGCCGACAGCAGCGCGCCGAAAAACACCACCTGCGCGAACAGCGGTGTGTGTTGCAATATCAGCGTGGGCAATACCAGTTGCGAATCTTTGGCGAGCAGCTCGCTGAACACTTTGGGATCCACCAGGGTCGCCGCATAAGCCAGAAACATCGGCACAAAGGCGAATACAAAATAGATCGAGCCGCCAAGCACCGAGCCGCGCACGGCGGTTTTTTCGTCTTTGGCCGAGGTGATGCGCTGGAACACATCCTGCTGCGGAATTGAGCCCAGCATCATGGTGATCCACGCGCCGATGAACGGCAACCACGCGGTCGCTTTGGCTTCGGGAAAAAAATCCAGCTTGCCCGCGCTGTAGGCGTGCGACACCACCGCACCCACGCCACCGGTCAAACCCGAGATCACGTAGCCGATGTAGAGCATGCCGCCCATGATCACCGTCATTTGCACGAAATCGAGTATCGCCACCGACAGCATGCCGCCGAAGGTGGTGTAGGTGAGCACGATGGCCGCGCCAATCATCATGCCCACCGGCTGGCTGATCGCGCCGTCGGTCACCACGTTAAACACCAGGCCCAGCGCCTTGATTTGCGCCGACACCCAGCCCAGATACGAAGCCACAATCGCCAGCGTGCATAACACTTCCACGGTACGGTTATAGCGCAGCCGGTAGTAGTCGCCGATGGTGAGCAGGTTCATGCGATACAGCTTGCCGGCGAAAAAAAGCCCCGCAAGAATCAGGCACAAACTGGAGCCGAAGGGATCGGCCACCACGCCGCGCAGGCCTTCCTTAACGAACGTAGCCGAAATGCCGAGTACGGTTTCCGCGCCGAACCAGGTGGCGAACACCGTTGCCATGACGATAGGCAACGGCAAATGGCGCCCTGCTACGGCGAAATCTTTGGTGTTATGTACGCGGGTAGCCGCGACCAGCCCGATGGCCAGTGAAATCAGCAGGTAAATGACGACAAACCAGATCAGCACGGTGCGTCCCCAAGCGCGGTAAACGCAGCGATTATAAAGCTAGCGCAGCCAGATGAGCAGCACCACCAGCCCGGTACTCAGCGCAAACAGCGCGGTGATCAGTGCCAGCGAACGGCGCAGATGCCGCTGTTCCTGCTGCAGCAAACTCACTTGCTTTTGCAGCGGCGCAACACGGTCTTCGCTCAAGGCGCTATGGATCAAACGCGGAATCTGCGGCAGTGTGGCCGACCACAACGGCGCTTCCTCCTGAATCTGGCGCACCAGCGCGCGCCAGCCGACCTGCTCGGACATCCAGCGCTCGAGATAGGGTTTGGCGGTCGCCCATAAATCGAGTTCGGGATCGAGATCGCGGCCCAGGCCCTCGATATTGAGTAGCGTTTTTTGCAGCATGACGAGTTGCGGCTGCACTTCCATGTTGAAGCGGCGCGAGGTTTGAAACAGGCGCAACAGCAATTTGCCGAACGATATGTCTTTCAGCGGTTTGTCGAATATCGGCTCACACACCGCGCGTATCGCGGTTTCAAAGTCATCGACGCGGGTGTCGGCCGGAATCCAACCCGATTCGATGTGCGCGAGCGCCACGCGCCGGTAATCGCGGCGAAAGAACGCCAGAAAATTGCGCGCGAGATAACTTTTGTCGGTGGGTGTCAAAGCGCCCATGATGCCGAAATCGAGCGCCACATACTGGCCCGCGGGCGTCACCAGAATATTGCCGGGATGCATATCGGCGTGAAAAAACCCGTCGCGAAATACCTGGGCAAAGAAAATCTCCACACCGGAACGTGCGAGCTTCGGAATATTCACGCCCTGCGCGCGCAAAGCGTCGACCTGCGACACCGGCATGCCGTGCATGCGCTGCATCACCATCACGTCCGTCGAGCAGTATTCCCAGTATATTTCAGGTATCGATAACAGCGGTGACCCCGCGAAGTTGCGCCGCAACTGGCTGGCGTTCGCCGCCTCGCGCATCAGATCGAGTTCGTCATTGAGATGGCGGCCGAATTCGGCCACCACTTCGTGCGGCTTCAAGCGCTTGCCGTCGGCCCACAGCCACTCCATCAGCGACGCACCGGCGTCGAGCAATTGCAGATCGTTGCGGATGACGTGCGCAATGCCAGGACGCAGTATTTTGACCGCGGCTTCGCGCCCATCGTGCAATTGCGCGAGGTGCACCTGCGCCACCGATGCACTGGCGAGCGCGGTGCGGTCAAATGTATGGAAAATCTCGAGCAACGGTTTGCCCTGCGCGTGCTCGATCACCGCAACAGCATCGTCGCATGGAAACGGCGGCACTTGATCCTGCAATTTAGCGAGTTCATCGGCGATGTCTTCGGGCAGCAAGTCGCGCCGCGTGGACAGTATCTGCCCGAACTTGACGAATATCGGCCCCAGCGCCTCCAGCGCGTGGCGCAGCCGCACCGCACGCGGTGCGGCTAAGTCGCGCCAGAACAACACGCCGCGCACCAACGCCAACAGGCCGCGCATGCGCTCATGGCCGAGCACGAATTCATCCAAGCCAAAGCGCAGGGCGACGGTGATGATCTTTAGCAGACGGAGCAGACGCATGGGGGAATTTTAACGGGGTGAATACGTGAAAGGGTGTAGGCATAAAGTCGTGAAGGGGCGCTCCCTTGACGACTTTACGCTTTCACGCTTTCACGTTTTCACGCCGTTCAATCCGCTTTTCCAACCGCGCCAAGTCGTCACGCAGTTCGTCGACAGCGCGATTGAATTGTTCGACATCGGCACGTGCGGCAAGTAGCGGGCGTTCCTCGGTCCAGTATTCGGTGAACGAACGGGCGAGATTGTCCGCGCCCTGCCGGCCCCAATCGTTGAGCTTGCGCCCGGTTTCAACCATGCGGTGCGCCGCTATGTCGCCGAACACGCGGCTTAAATCTTCTTCCACATCCCACCGCAGATTGCGTGCGATGTGGTTAAGTGCCGTGACCAACTGCGCATCACCGTCGACGGCAATATCGTTCCACGCCGAAGCGTCGCGCGCAGCCAGGCGCAACATGAGGCCGGGGGTGAGCCGGAGAGTGACATCGGGCACCGCATCGCCGGTAACGGCGGCAACCTCGCCGGCGTCGGTTACGCGCAGCGCGCACTCAAACGGCAGGCAGCTAAGCCGCACGATCTGTCCCGCATGCGGCTTGAGACGCTCCAGCGCCCAGCTATTGGCGCGCAGCACGTGATTGATCGGGCCTGGGAAGATGGGGAGCTTCATGAATTTACGCGTTCAAACCTTCTGCACTGCATGCTTCAGTATCCGTTATCCACAAATGGTCGGGCGTGGCGCCGGCTTGGTAACGCTGCCACATGTTCTCGAAAGCTTGCTCAATATGGTGAGTAAAAAGCCGAGTGTCAAACAAGGGATACCGGCTGCGATTCGCTGCAAGCGTTTGTTTGAGCTGTGCCATCATTTGAGGATTGTGCGCCAAGTGCAGAGCTTTCTCCTGATAGTCGTGTAACGTATGCGTTATCAGCTCGGGAAGGCCTATGGCCGTTAACAGACTGGATGCCATGCGGCCGGCAAAGGTGTCTCCTGCACAGGTCAGCACCGGCGCACCGCCCCACAAGGCATCGCTGGTTGTTGTTCCCCCGTTAAATGGGAGAGTGTCGAGTACCAAGTCCGCCAACGGGTAGCGTGCCAGATGGTCAGCGTAGGGCAGGCGGCCGGCAAAGACCAGTTTGTCGGCGGATACGCCGCGCGCCGCAGCCCACTGCTTGAGATTTCGTATTTGACTATCGCTTTCGCCGATCAGCCACAAAACACCATGCGCTGTGCGCTGTAAAAGGTTCAACCAGATATCGAAAATGGCGGGGTTAATTTTGTAGGCATTATTAAAACAGCAATAGACAAAAGCAGAAGCCTCCAAATGGTACTGCGCCCTGGACGGCGACGCGGCAATGATTCGTTTAGCGTCATTGACCTGAAAGCAATGCGGCATGAACACAATTTTTTCGGCGTAATCAGCCCGGTGTGATGCCGGCACAACGATCTCGTCGGCAATGATGTAGTCGATGAACGGTGCGCCCATGGTGCCTGGGTAGCCCAGATAGTTCACCTGAAGGGGCGCGGCACGGCGCGCGAAAATACCGGTGCGGGCGCCCTGCGTGTGTCCGGTGAGATCAATGGCAATATCGATACCTTGTGCGTGCGCTTTTTCGGCGAACTGCTGATCCGATAAGCGCCCGACATCGTGAAAGTGGTCGACCGCTGATTTCAGCCGAACCGTCATCGGATCATCACCGCTTTCGCCCATCGCGAAAGCATGCACCTCAAAGCGGGTGCGGTCATGGTGCTCGAGCAGGCCTGCTGTCAGGTATGACACCGCATGGGATCGGAAGTCCGGGGAGAAATAACCCAGCCTGATCTTGGCGCGCGGATCGTGCGTCGCCGCGGGAAATTTCGTCAGCGGTGCGAAATACCGATCCCTTACAAAATGCGCTGCGCACAACCGTTGCTGCGCTCTCGTCGCGGGAATCGACAGCGACGCAAACGGCGTTAAAACGGAGCGGTCCGCGTCGATACCCGCCAGCACGCGCACGTAATCCTGTTCGATGTTGCCGCCTTGCCACTGACACAAAAGCATTTTCGTGTGTAACCAGTCACCCATCAGGTACGGTACATCCGGCTTCAGCGCAAGGGCTTTTTCGAGGTGGGTGTAGGCCTGGTCATGATTTTTTAACTCGCGCAAGACAGCGCCCGCCCGTGCCCAAGCCTCGGCGAGGTCAGGATTTATCGACAATGCCTTTTGTTGATTTTCCAGGGCCTCCCGGTAGCGTTTCAGCGTCGCCAGCGTAACGCCTCGGTTGGACCATGCCTGCGCATATTCGGGATTGAGTGCAATGGCCTTTTCATGGCTGGCCAGTGCGGCCTCAAATCGACCGACGTCATCGAGTGTAGCGCCGCGGTTGTACCACGCGACAGCGAGATTCGGGTTGAGCGCGACGGCCCGCTCGTAACTTTCCAGCGCCGCATCAAATTGCTTGAGCGCATCCAGCGCCACACCTCTGTTGTAATAAAGCTGGTCCGAGTTTGGATTCAGCGCCAGCGCACGTTGGTACGTATCGAGTGCCGCGGTCGGCTCGCCGAGGCCGCTTAACGCCACGCCCAGATCGTGCAGGCCTTCGAAATAATCGCCGATGCGCTGCAATGATTGTCTGAACGCGGCGGCGGCCTGCGCAAACAGCGCGCGTTCGAGATAGTGCTTGCCGAGATAATAATGCGCCTCACCGGAAGCCCCCGGCGCGGCAGTCGCGATTTTCAATAATTCAAACGAGCGCTGCAGGTCTCCGCGATTGCCGGCTATATAGGCAAGATATTCCGCTGCTGTCGCATTTTGCGGATCTGCTGCCACAACCTCGCGCAGTAAAGTCTCGGCAGCGCCGATATTTCCGCCCCTGAAGTGAGTTTGCGCCTGCGCAAGCTGTTGGGTAAGCGTTTGGGACATGAATCGTCACGAAAAAAACGCCCGGACTCGCCGGGCGTTGTGTGATGGTTGCTGTGGCTTATGACGCTTGTTGTATGCCTGAAACGCGCCAGCCGCTGCTGCCATTGACGGGCTTTTCAAGGTGCCAGATTTCGTTCAGGTTGTTCACCACGCCGTTCTCGCGAATCTGCCCGGTGAAGCGCACGCTCACCACATACAGCGGCCCCTCGGTGACCACTTCCAGCACCTGCGATCTGACATCAACCGTTTCGGTTTTTTGATGCGAGCCCCAGGCGGATTTCATTTCAGCTTCGAGTTCGCGATACAGTTCCGGCGTGAGGAAATCACGCAGCGTGGCGGCGTCACCGGCATCGTTGGCAGCTTGCACGCGCTGGAAATTCAACAGCGCCTGACGTTCGAATTCGGCAGCGTCAAAATCCGCCGGCCAACGGTTATCCACCGCTGCGGTAGCGCCGCCCAAGGTTGCGGCCAGTGAACCGGGCACGGCGTTGCCGGTGAATTGCGCGGCCTGAGGTTCACTACGCGGCGTGGCAGAGCCCGCGCCGGCATATTGCAGCGGTGGCTGCTGCGCCGTCTTGCCTCGAGTCAGCATGCGGTAGATGAAGTAGCCTGCACCCAGCAGCAACATGACCATCAACAGGCCACTGAGCATGCTGGCCATCGCGCCGCCCAAGCCCATGCCGCTTAACAGTGAAGCAATGCCGAAACCGGCGGCGAGACCGGCCAGCGGCCCGAGCCAGCGGCTCATGCCTGACGGTTTTGCGGCCACCGGCGGTGTAGCTTGCGGCGGCGCTGCGCGTTGCGCGGGTGCAGCGGATTGATTGCTTGCGCCACTACTTTGCCGTCCTACGCTTCTGCCGCCGCCTACGCGCGCGGCCTCGGTGTCGACCGCTACCATGGTAAATGCAAAAATTACTGCAAGAACGCTGAGAAACTTAGTCATAGATCCCTCCATTCATTGTTTTAAGCAAATACCCACAAGCCCTTAGTTGGGGCCGGACTTACCGCATTGCAAGCGCATTATAGAACCAACCGACAGCGTTACGATTAAATTAAAATATTGTTTAAAATCAAATACTTACGATCTACAGCTTATAGCCGCGATGGAGCGCGACCACGCCCGCCGCCAAGTTGAAATATTCAACCCGTTCCAGCCCCGCGGCAAGCATCATCTGCTTTAACGTTTCCTGATCGGGATGCACACGGATCGACTCGGCGAGATACTGGTAACTGGCTGCATCTTTGGTCACCCACCCACCCATTTTCGGCAGCACGTTGAACGAATACGCATCGTACGCAGGCTTGAGCGGCTTCCACACGCGGCTGAATTCGAGCACCAGCAAGCGGCCGCCCGGGCGCAACACGCGGAACATCTCGGCCAGCGCCGCATCCTTGTGTGTCATGTTGCGCAGACCGAAGGCCACCGTAACGCAGTCAAAATAGTTCGCTGCGAACGGCAGCTTCTCGGCGTCGCATTGCACTGCGGGCGCGAACACGCCGTCGTCGATCAGCCGGTCGCGGCCGATGCTGAGCATCGCGGCGTTGATGTCGGTGAGCACCACCGAACCCGTAGAGCCGACGCGTTTAGCGAAGGCACGCGCGAGATCCGCGGTACCGCCGGCGACATCGAGTACGCGCTGCCCGGCACGCACATAACTTTGATCGAGGGTGAAACGCTTCCACAGCCGGTGCATGCCCCCTGACATGAGATCATTCATCAGGTCGTAGCGCTGCGCGACCGAAGTGAACACACCTTCGACCTTGCGCGCTTTTTCGGACTCGGGTACTTCCTGATAACCGAAATCGGTGGTTTTCATGTGTGGATGCGAGTGCCTATTCTCGGGAGGCGCCGGCCTCGGCCACGCGCTGCAAATACTGCGCCCACAGCTCGTCGTGTCTTACGCCGTAATCGTAGAGCAAATCCCACGAATAAATGCCGGTATTGTGTCCGTCGGAGAATGCGAGTTGGACTGCGTAGTTGCCGACGGGTTCCACTGCCTTGATTTCGACATTTTTCTTGCCGGTTTGCAGGGTTTCCTGCCCGACGCCGTGGCCGCGCACTTCAGCCGACGGCGAATACACGCGTAAAAATTCGCACGGCAACTGAAACGTCTTGCCGTTATCAAACGCAATTTCAAGGGTACGCGAGACCTGATGCAGCGTGATCTCGGTGGGCAACGGCGTGTCTTTGCTTATTCCAGCCATGGCGGTGATGCGTCCTGACGAATAGGACGCGCATCATAACCGATGCCGCTGCGGGTTGCAGCCGCTGCCGCACGACCGCCAGGCGCCGCTTACTCCAGCGCGATGGCGCAGCGGTCGTAATCGGCGCCGCGCTCAATCAGGTTGAGCAGCTTTGCCGTGCGCTGGCCCTCGCCCTGAAGTTCGAGCAAGCGCCCAGTCTGAAACCAGCCAGCGGACAAAATCAGCGACAACGGTGCCGCGGGCATGGTGGCCGGCGGCATCAGGAACGCGAGTTCATACTCCTGCCCCTTGACCGCGTTGAAGTTGGCCGGCCGCACTTTGACCGCCGTGGGCGTGCTCGGGAACAAGCGCACGCCGCAGCGCGTTTCGTTGTTGCTGCTTACGCGTATCCATTGCACGGTGCCCAAGCGCACGCTGTCGCCGCGGCGGATGCCCAGCAACTGGTTGTGCATCATGCGCATCGCGCCGCTCGGCTCGCGCAGCAGGCACATAAAACCCGACGCGCTTTCGTTGAGC
>JAYUAH010000608.1:0-8245 GCA_043741415.1 Betaproteobacteria bacterium | reverse complement strand
GATTTTGCTCCAGTTCGCGCCGGGCAATGATTTCAGCTTCGTCCAACTGACCTGTTTCAAGCAGCGCCGATGACAAGGCGCGCGTAGCAACGCCGTTCGCGGGCTCGACCGCCGCCACAAAACGAAGATGCGGTATGGCCTCACCAAAGCGACCTAGTGCAACACAGCTCAGTGCGAGGCCTTCACGCGCACCCACATCGTCGCCGGCATGTTGCAAGGCCATCTGAAACTGTGTGCGGGCTGACGCAGCGTCGCCCGCGCGATAAAAGGCTTGCCCCAGATTCAGCCGAAAATTGGGGTTGTCCGGCGCCTGCTGAACTGCCTGCTGCAAATGCTGAATCGCGGCGGTCGCGTCGGTCAGATTAAGCAATGCCATGCCCAGGCGCATGTGCACGATCGCAGGCGCGTGCGGCAATGCCGCTGCGCGATGCAGCACGCGTGCGGCATCGTCGAAACGGCCCAGCGACAAATAGGCCAGTCCGGCGCTATCCAGCGTCATGCCATTGTCAGGGTCGGCGTGCAGCGAGCGTTCGAGCGGCGCTACCGCGTTCGCGGCATCGCCCACGGACAAGCGCACCATACCCTGCATGCACAGCGCGTAGGGGTTGCCCGGTGCGCGCCGCAGTATCGATTCAATGATGATGGTGGCGCCATCGATATTGCCGCTTTGCAAGTGCTCGTGCGCCTTGCGCAATTGATCGTTTAGTCGCGGCATGATGTGCGGTCGGAAAACATTGCGCGCATTATAGTCTGCTGTCGGTGAATGGCCCTGGCGTTGCGCCCATTCCCGCTGGCGTCGCTGAAACGCTAAAATGGCATTCCTCGTCTATCGCCTGACATATATCGCCTAAAATATGCTCTCCTCCGCTTACGCCGAAATCAAACGCTTGCGCTGCACCGGTCACACCGCTGCGGCCCTGGCGATGCTTAAGGTACATCGACCAGCGTCGGATGGCGAGGCGTTCGAGGCCGCCGTGTGTTTGTTCATGGCCGGAGACATCAATAGCATGATGCATGTGTGTGCCGCGCACGGTTGGAAAGAATCGTGGGCCATACACATGAGCAAGGCATTGGCTGAAATGTTGATTCATAACCGTGCGCCGCAGGCATTGACCTCGGCGCGCACAGCGCTGCAAGATCCCAATATCAGCCGCGACGCGCTGGCGTTTTACCTGTCGATGCTGCAGGCCAACGGCCTGCTGGATGAGGCGTTCGACTACGTGTGCGAGCGCCTGCATCCCGCGCCGCTGGGCGAAACGTTTTTGCTCACCGTCATGGCTGAAATAGCGGCAGCGGCGAAGGACTGGACACAAGCCTATCAACTGGGTTGTGCCGTCGTCGCCATGGACCCGTTGAATCACCGCGCGCTGATTGTGTTGAGCACGGCCAATTTTAATGCCCAGAATTTTCATGAGGCGCTGGGCAACGCCCTTTGTGCCAACCTGAATTATCCCGGTTCGGTGCCGGCCACTTTGCAGATCATGCGCTGCCAAAACAAATTGGGCGACCACTACAGCGCCATCGCAGCCTTTGATGCGCTCGACCAAAGTGCGCCAGTTGCGCCGGAAATCCACATCGAACTCGGTATCGCCTACGCCGGACTGGAGCGCATGGCGCCGGCCATCGCGGCCTACCGACGCACCTTGACGACCGATCCGCTGCCTGTCGACGCCATACGGGCGTTGCTGAGAATATATTTAGATTGCGCAGACACGCTTGCATTGGCCGAGTTTTCCAGACAGTTTGCCAGCGAGATAAACGACGATACCGAATGCATACATTTACTGGCACTCGAGCAACTGCGGCAAGGCCATCTGGACGATGCCGCAACGCTGTTCAGCAAATGTCACCATCTAAACATTCAGCGCGGAAATGCCGACGCGCAATTGCCGTGGCCGGTTCCTGAACCGCGCATACGGCACGATTACGAGCAGCTCGATCTGCTGCTGCGGCGTAACAAGCTCAGTGCCAACGGGCTGGCCGCCCTGCGGGTTTTACAACCTTATTACGACGAGAGCGGAAACACCGGGCGCACCTTTGCGCCGGAAGGTGCTGCGGCAACCGCGCTGAAAGCGGCGTTGTGCGACATGCACTACAAACCAGACGACCTGTTTAATGCCGAAGCGTTGGGCCGCAATGACTACGCCGCGATCGAACGCCAATACGAATCTGAGAAAATTGTCATTATCGACAATTTCCTGTCGCCGACGGCGCTCGCTGAATTGCGCCGCTACAGTGAAGAAGCCACGGTTTGGAAAATGTACAACGCCGGTGGTTATTTCGGCGCGCTGCTGATCGCCGGATTCGCGCCCAAGGTGCTCCTGGCCATTGCCGATGAACTCAGGCGGACAATGCCGCGGGTGATTAAGGCCTATCCGCTGCTGCAAGCCTGGGGATTCAAGTACGACCAACGCCTGCAAGGCATCAATATGCATGCCGATTTTGCCAAAGTGAACGTGAATTTCTGGATCACGCCGAACGAGGCCTGCGCAGACCCTACCACGGGCGGTATAGTGGTCTATGACTATCCCGTCCCTAAGAGTTGGTCATTTGAAGACTACAACATCAACCCGCAAAAACTCAAAGCCTATCTCAAAGTGCACGATGCGAAGCCGCTACGCGTGCCCTATCGCGAAAACCGCTGCGTGATCTTCGATTCCAGCCTCATTCATGTCACCGACGAGCTGCATTTCAAACCGGGCTACGAGAATCGCCGGGTAAACATTACCTTACTGTTTGGCCGCGCGCGCAGTACGGAATAGCAACCTAAAATGCTGAGCATCCGTCAGGAAATGTTATGCCTATTGCAATAGTAACGGCGGCAAACGATGGTTATTTTGCGAGCCTGCAACATCTTATTCGTTCGCTTGACGGTATCAACAAGTTGGGCGATTTCACGATTCATGTGCTCGACGTCGGACTCACCGCGCCGCAGCGCAGTACGCTAACGCAAGCCGGGCACGTCATTTTGAATCCCGGGTGGGATGTCGATGTTTCCCCCTGGAAAGGTGTTCCGGAATGGTTCAAGGCGATGACGGCCCGCCCTTTTCTGCCCAATTACGTCAAGAACGCAGAAGTCATTGTGTGGATCGATGCCGACATCTGGGTGCAGGATCAAACGATGCTCTACGATTTCGTGCGTGCAGCGCAGGGCGGCAGCCTGGCAGTTTGTCTGGAACTGGAGCGCAGCTACGACAATATGTTTATGCGCAATGCCAGCCGCGATGTTTATTACAACAACCTGTCCAAGTATTACGGCGAAGAAACCGCCAACCGGCTGATTCATTTGCCGATGATGAACTGCGGTGCGTTTGCCCTGCTACCGGATCATCCGCTATGGGCACTGTGGCAAAGCACGATCAAGGGCGCTATCACCAAATATTGCTCGAATTTCCTCGAGCAGACGGCGCTCAATATGGCGGTCTACAGCAACAACATCATCCCGCACTTTCTACCCGCACGGCACAACTGGATGACTTGTCATGCCCTGCCCCTGTGGGACGAGGCAGCGGGTTATTTTGTCGAGCCGAATCTGCCACACGACAAAATTGGCTTGATGCACCTTGCATGCGGGCTGTGGAAGCGTGATGATATCGAGTACCGAACCACCACGGGCAATACCCTACAGGGCCCGCTGCGGCCAAAGTCATCAGCAGCACAGGCATAAATGATCAGAATTTTTATCGGCTATGACCCGCGTGAAGCCATCGCCTTCAGCGTACTGGCGCACAGCATCCACGCGCGCGCCACGCAGCCGGTGGCCATCGCGCCGCTGATGCTGTCGCACCTGTCGGGCGTGCTGACGCGCGAGCGCCATCCATTGCAAAGTACGGATTTTTCGTTTTCACGATTCCTGACGCCGCATCTGTCGGGCTATGCCGGGTGGTCGATGTTCATGGATTGCGACATGCTGGTGCTTGAAGACATCGCCAACCTGTGGGCGTTGCGCGATGAGCGCTATGCGGTGATGGCGGTCAAGCACGATCACGTTCCCAAGGAAACGACCAAGTTTCTCGGTGAACCGCAAACCAAGTACGAAAAAAAGAACTGGTCGAGTGTCATGCTCTTCAATAATGCCAAGTGCATGGCGCTCACGCCGGACTATGTGAATAACGCATCCGGCCTGGCGCTACACCAGTTCAAATGGTTAAACGATGATGGTTTGATCGGCGCTTTGCCGGATCGCTGGAATCATCTGGTGGGTTACAACGCAGCGCGCGCCGACGCGGCACTGGTGCACTACACCTTGGGCGGTCCGTATTTTGCGGCGTATGCAGACTGCGAATATGCGGCCCATTGGACGCGTGAACGCGACGCCATGCTGAGCACGGTCGCAAGCAAAAAAACTTAGACAAAACAAACGGATAGCCATAGAATCGGCCACGCGAAGGATGCCTGAGGTGGCCCGTATCCCGTGGGCCTTGCGCGCATGGACCCGCTATGGAACCGGCCCGAAATTCCCTGATCGAAACGCACGATGTGCATGACGCGCTTGAGCGTGCCGCAGCTTTGTTGCATGCGCACGACGACTTGCTCGAATCAGCGGTCGATGTCGCGGAGGAAGCCAGCCGCACCCCTGCCGATATCCAGCGCGATACACAGCGGCGCGAACAAAATCTCGATGCACTCCGCGCGCTGCTCGATCCGCTGCATCCCGCGGATGTGGCCTACATCCTCGAGGCCTTGCCGCGGGAACAGCGCTTGGTGGTGTGGGATCTGGTCAAGGCCGATCGTGAAGGCGAGATTCTGCTGGAAGTCTCCGATGCAGTACGCGAGACGCTCATCGAGTACATGGACGACCACGAACTGGTCGCCGCCACCGGACAACTCGACACCGATGAAATCGCCGACCTTGCGCCCGATCTGCCGCGCGAGGTTATTGAAGATGTGTTCAAGCTGCTGCCGCCCGAAGAACGCGAGCAGTTGCGCGCCGCCATGTCTTACCCGGAGGGCACGGCGGGCGCGCTGATGGATTTCGACATGGTGCAGATTCGTGAAGACGTTACGCTTGAGGTCGTACTGCGTTATCTGCGCCGTCTGGACGAGCTGCCCGACCATACCGACCAGTTGTTCGTGGTGGATCGCGCAACGCAGTTGAAAGGGCTGATGCCCATTAATCGCCTGCTGGTAACCGATCTGGATGTGATCGTCGGCGATGCGATGCTGAAGGACTATTCCAAGTTTAACGCCAATGATGAAGCCTCTGATGTGGCTGCAGCATTCGAACGCTACAATCTGGTCTCCGCGCCGGTGTTGGATGATCGCGGCAAGCTGGTGGGACGCATGTCGGTCAATGCAGTGGTCGATTACGTGCGCGAAAAGACCAACAGCGAAATATTGAGCGCCGGCGGCTTGCGCGAGGACGAAGACCTGTTTGCATCGGTGTGGAAAAGCGTGCAAAACCGCTGGACCTGGCTCGCCATCAACCTGATTACAGCGTTTGTCGCGTCGCGTGTGATCGGCATTTTTGAAGGCTCGATAGGCAAGCTGGTGGCGCTGGCGGCGCTGATGCCGATCATCGCCGGTATCGGCGGCAATTCGGGCAATCAGACCACGACCATGATCGTACGCGCCCTTGCGCTAGGACAAATCACCCGGCAGAACGCAGCCAAGCTGTTTGCCAAGGAACTGTCTGTCAGCGCGTTGAACGGTTTGATCTGGGGCGGCACGGTGGGCATTTTCGCTTTCCTGATTTATCATAACTGGCAGCTCGGCTTGGTGATGATGCTGGCCATGGAATTGAATCTGCTGCTGGCGGCCTTCATGGGTGTGTTGATACCGATGGCGATGGACAAGCTGGGGCGCGATCCTGCAGTAGGATCGAGTGTGATGATCACGGCCATCACCGATAGTGGCGGCTTCTTTATTTTTCTGGGGCTGGCGACGTTGTTTCTGGTATAACCCGCTTGCCACAATCCGATCGAGGAATAAATCGCGGGCACGGCTGTTAGCCACGATGAAACACCCGGACGCGATAAAAGAAAAGGTGTTGGATGCGTAATCCAGGGACATTATCGTTGACAATTGTGACGCCGCGCCGAAGGCCGGGCATCGCTAAGTTGCCTAAGGCCTGACTTGGACGACTTCGGCACGCAGGTCTCGGCGGTCATTCCGCGTTTGCGGCGCTACGCGCGTGCGCTAACCGGCGACGCCTTGTTGTCGGATGATCTCGTTCAGGATACGCTGGAGAGAGCGCTCACCAAACAACATCTATGGCGCGAAGGCAGCAACCTGCGCGCCTGGATGTTTACCATCATGCACAATGTTTTTGTCAATCAGATCCGCGCGCGGCCTGCCGACGTCACGGTGCCCATGGGCACCGAGGCCCACGAAGTTGCTGACCGCTCAAGCCCGGTCGATCTGCTGGAAGTCGGTGATCTCGATGCCGCCATACGGCGTTTGCCCGTCGAACAGCGGGAGGTGTTATTGCTGATCGCGCTTGAACAACTGAGTTACGTTGAGGCTGCACAGGCCCTCGCCATCCCGCTCGGCACCGTCATGTCGCGCCTGTATCGCGCACGCGAGCGCATGCGCGTCATGCTGGGTGGTGAGTCGTCCGCCAACGCGCTCAAGGCGGTGAAATGACCCAATCCTTCACCGAAGCGGATCTGCATGCCAGCGTCGACGGCGAGTTGCCTGCCACGGCACGGGCCGACCTTGAAGCATGGCTGCACGAGCATCCGCAGGACGCCGAACGCATCGCACAGTATCGGCGCCAAAACACCGCTCTGCATGACGCCTACAATGCCGTGCTCCATGAACCGCTACCAGAACGCCTGAGTGCGCTGTTGCAATCGCCCTCTCAGCAACAGCGTCTGCCATGGATGCGCTACGCGGCGGCGGTGGCGTGGCTGGCCGTGGGCGGCGTCATCGGCGGTATCGGCGGATGGAAAATGCACGATCGGCAGAACGCAAAGGTCGACAATGCCGGCACGGCGCCCTCCACAGTACCTGCTTTCGCGAGGCAGGCGGCAGTCGCCTACGCGGTGTTCAGTCCCGAGGTAAAACATCCGGTCGAAGTAGGCGCCGATCAGGAAACACACCTGGTGGAATGGCTATCCAAGCGTCTGGGTACTAAATTGCGGGTTCCGCATTTGGGTGACCAGGGATTTTCGCTGGTCGGCGGACGCTTGCTGCCGGGCCAGCCGGATGACCGCGCTCCGATGGCGCAGTTCATGTATCAGGACAGCAAAGCGCGCCGCCTGACCCTGCATGTGCGCGTCAATGCGTCATCGTCACGCGAATCGGCATTCCGTTTCGCACAAGAAAAAAATGTCGGTGTGTTCTACTGGGTCGATCAAAAGTTGGGCTACGCACTGTCCGGCGAAATCGAAAAAGCCGAATTGCTCAGTGTCGCGAATGCGGTCTACAAGCAATTGAATCCCTGACACGGTGTTGTTTGCCGAATGCGCGGTGTTGCCGCGCGCGCTGCGTGAGCGCTGTGCACTGACCACGGACCTGCCGCCTAACACGCCGCACCACACTGCTCATAAAATTACGTAAGTATTTGATTTTAAACAAATTTTTACTATTCGACTGCGCCATAACGTAAACTGATATAGCCGTGAAGCTCAAGTCGATACTGCAAAAAAACAACGGAGACTAAACTTCAGTCTCCGTTGAGATAAGGCTACTACTATTACTTCTTCGCTGCTTTTTTCTTAGCTACTTTTTTCTTTGCTGCTTTTTTCTTCGCTGCCATGTGAGTCTCCTTTAACGTTAACTTTGGCATCGTTTGCTACGGATATTTTTCCGCAGCCCCATCCATAATTCGTAGAACTCTGCGCAACTTGCCGCATCATTCTGCTGGTAACGCCGAACTACACGCAAAAATATTCACGCAGAGCACGTAGTACACCAGCGAAACCATGCATGGTGTATGGATTCTATTCCACTGCACAAAAAAAAAGCAACACTTTTATTGACTTTTTTTTAGGATGGTGCTGGTGTTTGTACCATTCGTACAACACTCATTCGCATTTCACTCTGCGCATCGACCTCATCACTGTTGCATTCGTACAACGCAACGTCGCGATTATCCCAACCCAATTTCGTTGGCATAGAGATCGGAAATGATTTCGCGCTTGCGTATCACCTGCGCATGCGTGCCATCGACCATAATCTCCGCCGCGCGCGCACGTGTGTTGTAGTTGGAGCTCATGCTCATGCCATACGCACCGGCGGAACGTATCGCCAGCAGATCGCCCTCTTTCAGTGCAAGTTTGCGGTCACGTCCGAGAAAATC
>JAYUAH010000607.1:0-3545 GCA_043741415.1 Betaproteobacteria bacterium | reverse complement strand
ACGATACTCGCGCTGCTCGGTAACTGCATACCGTTCACCACCATCACCTGGGGCCAGCAACGCACCGACAGCGCGCTCGCCGGCATCCTGATGGCGGTGATGCCGCTGGCGACCATGGTGCTCGCACATTTTTTCGTCAAGGGCGAGCACATGACGCGTAACCGTGTGCTGGGCTTCATTCTTGGCTTCGCGGGCATTGTGGTGTTGATGGGGCCGTCGGCGATTATGGGCTTGGGTGATCATTCGCTCGCCACCTGGTCGCAACTGGCGATTTTGTTTGGCGCGCTGTGTTACGCCGGCAATAGCGTGCTGACACGCATACTTGCGCGCGGCGACGATGTGCTGGTGGCGTCCACGGCGATGCTGCTGATCGCCAGTGTGATCTCGCTGCCCATCGCGTTGATCATCGATAAGCCGTGGCAGATCGCCCCCAGCCATGCTTCGCTGTGGGCGATTGTGTGGCTGGGCGTGGGGCCTACCGCGATCGCGACCGTGGTGTTTTTCAAGCTGATCGCTTCGGCCGGGCCGACGTTCATGTCGCTGGTCAACTATATGACCCCGGTGATTGCAGTGTTTTTGGGTGTGGCGTTGCTCGGCGAAACGCCGGGTTTACACGCTTATATCGCGTTGGGGTTGATATTGCTGGGTATTGCCGTCTCTCAGTGGCGACGGTCACGATGACTCACGCTAAGGAGGACTTGAAATCTCATTTGTAACCCCAAAATTTACAATTGCAGTGTTGTAATTTGTGACAAATGCCCTAAGCTGGATCGTGAGTATGCGGTGTAAGGTGTAACCGGCCTGCGGGCAGTGCGTTATTGGAAGTGCAGGCCGATTAACTGTAGGTAGAAGGAGGTGGCTTATGAACGTGGTGTACAACAGCGAAAATTACTACGTGGTCGAGTACGCAGACCAGCACGGTTTCGAACTGGTGGACAAGCACGGTCGTCGCAGCACCTTCTTTCAGGGCGATGTGGCACAGAAATTTGCGCAGTCGATTAACGGCGTGATCGCGGAAGATGGGTCGCCTGAAAACATCGACGAGTTTCTCGGTAACTTCGACGTGCTGATGGGGCAACCGCTGGTCCTGCACTGAGGTGTCGCACTAACCCCCTATTGCAGCCGCGACCAGCCCGGTTCGTCGCGATCCAGCAAACGTTTCAATGCGTCGAGATGCAGCGCCGCCTGCTGGCTTTCGCCGTTCATCTGGCGGCCGGTTTTGGCGGCGATGTCGTCGGGCACCATGCGCAGCGGCTTGCCCGTGCCCATCGCCAGCACTTGCAGCATGCACGCGCGTTCGAGGTAATACAAGTCGTCAAACGCCGCCGACACCGTAGGCCCACACACGATAATGCCGTGGTTGCCGAGGAATAACACATCGGCATCACGCATTTCACGGCACATCCGTTCGCCTTCGGCATCATCGAGTGCCAAACCCTGATAGTTTTCGTCGTACGCCACGCGGTTGTGAAATTTTAGCGAATTCTGGCTCGCCCATTCGAGACGGCCGTTTTGCAAAACTGTCAGTGTCGTTGCATACGGCATATGCGTGTGCATCACGCACGCGGCGTTCGGCTTGCCGCGATGAATTGCGCTGTGGATGAAAAATGCCGTCGGCTCCACCGGGTGCTTGCCGGAAACTTTGCGTCCCTGCGCGTCGACAATGACTAAATCGGCGGGGGTGATTTCCGACCAGTGCAAGCCCTGCGGGTTGATCAGAAAATGTCCGGCGTGGCCCGCCAGCGCAAGGCTGAAGTGATTACATATGCCTTCGCCCAAACCCAGGCGCGAGGCGCTGCGCAGCGCCGCGGTGAGGTCCAGTCGTGCCTGCGTTTCGTCAGTTGTTGTCATAACATAACTATTTGATTTTAAACGATTATTTAATATTCAACGTCGAGCAGATCAAGGTGCGCACGTCGATCATCAAGGCTTGTCCGCATAAATCTTCAGCGATGACCACGTCTTGCCTGCGCTCGGCGTGATGCTTCGCGATTAGCGCGTAACGCGGCGTGGCGCTGAAGATATTTTGATAGCGCGCGCTGATACGTGGCTCGATGTCGGCAACATCGGCACGTGCGATCGTGCTGCGCCTGGTGATGCGCCCGAACACGCGCCGCTCGGTGTTGATGACGTTGCCACAGACTTCAACCTGCAATGAATTGGCCAACAAATAAATCGCTATTACCGCGAATGCCACACTGGCCAAAATAAACGGCGCGGCGAATCCGCCGATCAGCGCCAGCGACACCAGCGCCGATGCATTGCCCGATTCTAGCGGCAACAACGCGGATAATCCCAGCGCCGGCATCAGTCCGCACAACAGCGCAAACGCGATGAGGCCCAGCGCCGCACCCGGTGCGCGCAGCACGAAAAAATTGAGCACCATGCCCTGCGCCGTGCGCCTGACGTGAAAGCCGTCGCCGTGCGCCAGTGCTGTGTTCGTATCAATCAAGTTTGAGGTTGGCAAATTTTGCGACCTTGGCCCATTTGTTCATTTCGCGTTTCACGAATTCCGTGAACTCCTCCGGCGGCATGCCTGAAGCCAGCGCGCCCTGCGACAAAAACCGCTCACGCACCTCTTTTGCTTTGAGCATCGCCGACAGCTCCTGATACGCTTTGGCAACGATGTCGCGCGGTGTGTTCGCGGGCATCACCACCGATTGCCACGAGCTGCCGTCGAAACCCTTGACGCCGCCTTCCTCCACCGTCTGCAAATCGGGGAGCGGCGGAAAACGCTCCTTGGTGGAAATCGCGATCGGCTTGACCTTGCCCGCCTGCACGTAGGGCAATAGCGTAGTCGCGGTATTGAACGCGAGTTGTATTTGTCCAGCGATTTGATCGACTACCGCAGGTGCTTGGCCGCGGTACGGCACGTGAATCACATTCACGCCGGTCATGGCTTTGAACATTTCCATCAGCATATGCGGGCTGGTGCCGTTGCCGGTGGAAGCATACGTCATTTCACCGGGTTTTGATTTAGCCAGCGCCACCAATTCTTTGACGTTCTTGACGGGCAATGACGGATGCGTGGTGAGCAGGCTCGGCATTAGCGCCATCAAGGTGACGTGGCTAAAATCCTTGACCGGATCAAAGCCGAGTTTTTTATAGATCGACGGTGAAATGCTTTGTGCGACCGTCATCATGCACATGGTATAACCATCCGGCGGTGACTTGGCGCAGAGCTCGGTGCCGATATTGCCGCCGGCGCCGGCACGATTGTCGGCGACCACTTGCACGTTCCACGCGCGCGCCAGACGGTCGGCAGCGGTGCGGCCCATCAAATCGGTGGGGCCACCGGGCGGGAAGGGAATGATGAAGCGTATCGGTTTGGACGGATAACTTTGTGCGCTTGCCGTTGCAGCACAGGCCAAAAGGGTGAACAGGGCGAACAGGGCGCAAGCCATTCGGAATGACATCGAAAACTCCTCCGGGAATCTGAAGCGCGAGTTTACCGCGTCGCGCGCCAGGCGGTATGATGCGCCGATGAACAGAATGATGTGGTTAATGTTGATCATCGCAGCCTCGGCGCAGGCGCAAGTGGGCAT
>JAYUAH010000606.1:0-8272 GCA_043741415.1 Betaproteobacteria bacterium | reverse complement strand
GCGCGGTTTTAACACCCAAGGCGAATGGGCTTCGATGCATGGGCTTATCGTGGACTCACTGTTGCCTTAAATTGGATTTTTAGAGGTGCCCTTAAGATAAATTGTGACAGGTACCCTCTCCCAATTATTTCTCTTCGCCGCCGCTAGTCTGGCTACCGCCGCCACTGGGCAGCTTCTCGCGAATCCCTATGGGCATGGCGCGGCTATTGCGCTGCCGGGTGGTATTTATCTCGCGGTGCTATTGATGAGCGAGGCGCGTAGTTGGCCGCGCTGGACGCTCATCGCGCTGACGGCGGATTTCGTGATGGGCGTTTCGCTCTACCACAACACCCTGCCCGACGCGTGCTTCGATGCGATCGGTCACGCTGCGGGCGGCATTGTTGCCGCCGGGTTGGTGCGTCGCTTCTGTGGTTCGTTGATGCCCTTGGATACACCGCGTCGTGTACTGGCGCTGATCATGCTTGCCGCAGTCCCCAGCGCCACCATCAGCGCTACAGTGGAAGCCATCATGATGGCGCCGCAGGGCGCTCAAACCGCTGGCGTTCAATGGTTGCTGCATTGGACGGGTTATGCCCTGGGTGGATTGATCGTCGCACCGCTGGTACTGACGGCACATCAAAGCTGGAATGCATGGAAACAAATGAGCACGTTGCGGTGGGGCGAAGCAGCGGTATTAGCCGTGCTGTTGACGACGGTTGTCAGCTTTATTTTCAGTTCCCGCTTGCCGCTGGTTTTTCTGACGCTGCTGCCCATGCTGTGGGTTGCGCTGCGTTTCGGCATGTTCGCCACGTCGCTGGCGACGGCGCTGTTCGCGTTCCTGGCTTTGTATTACACCGCAGCGGGACTGGGCCCGTATGCGGGTACTGGCTATACCCCCAAGAGCAGCGCGTTGATGGTACAGTCACTTCTGGTATTCGCCAGTATAGGCGCATTACTGCTCGAAGCCGTGTAGGCGCATTACTGCTCGAAGCCGTGGTCACGCAACGCAGAATGGTGCAGGCGGACTTGCTGCGCGCGCGGAACTGGAGGAACGAGTGATCGCGCGCACCGCCGCGCTGCGCGAAAGCGAAGAAAAACTGCGTGAGAACGAATACCGCTTCGGTATCGCGCGTGCCGCCGCGCGCATTATCGTGCTTGACTGGGACATCCGCAACGATGAGCTCAGGTTTAGTGATTCGCCGGTGTGGCTGCGCGGCCCGGTACCCGTGGGCGAACAGCAGTACCCGCACTTCAAGGATCAAGTGCACCCGGATGACCGGTCGCATTTCCTGGCGATACGGCAACGGGCCATGGACACCCTCGAAGGGCAAACCGTGCAGTTCCGCGTGATTCGCACGGATGGGGTCGTGGTACACATCCAATCCTATCAGACCGTGTTCCCGGGGCCCGACGGCAAGGCCGCACGCATGATTGCCATTCACCAGGACATCACTGCGAGCAAGCACACCGAGGCTACTCTCGCAGAAAACCAGCAGCGGTTACGGGAAAGCGAAGCGCGTTACCGCAATCTGTATGTGAACAATCCGCTGATGTATTTCACGCTGGGTATTGACGGTGTGATCGCGTCCGTCAATACCCAGGGCGCGAAACAACTGGGCTATGCGGCTGAGGACCTCGTGGGACAGCCGGTGACGATGGTGTTTACCGCAGACCTGCATGAACAGGTGACGGCCCAAATCAATCGCTGTTTCGGCGAGCCGGGCCGCGTACATACCTGGGAAATCACCACGCTGTGCAAAGATGGCACGTCCATCTGGGTACGCGAATCGGCCGTCGCCACGTTTGACGAGGGTCAAACGCCGCTGATGCTCATTATGTGCGAGAACATCAGCGAACGACGGCGGACAGAAATCGCGTTGCGGGATTCGGAACGGCGCATGCGTACCCTGTTGGATGCGATTCCCGACTTTGTGCGGCTCAAGGACACGCAAGGCCGCTACATCATGGTCAATCGCGCTGCGCAGGAATCGCTGGGTCTGTCTGAACAGCAAATTGTCGGCAAGACCATCTTCGAGCTGCGCCCGTCTGCGCCGGCGGCTCGTATTGAAGCGGAGTTCCAGCAGGCGCTTGTGGCAACCGGTCCCATACGCTTTGAAACCTATTCCTATTCGCGACAGGCTGCGTGGCGCGAAGCCATTTTGGCCCCCATTCGCGATGACGATGGCATCGTGACGAGTGTCGTGAGCATTACCCGCGACATCACCGAGCGCAAGCAGGTCCATCTTGAAGCGTTACGCGAACGCGAAGAACGCTATCGCACACTGGTCGAACAGGCCAGCGACATGATTTACAGAACCGATCCGAACGGGTTCTTTACCTATATTAATTTCGATGCGGCTTCACGCGTGCTCGGATACGCCCGGGACGACATGCTGGGCCATCATTTTCTCGAGTTCGTCCATGCCGACTACCGGGCGCAGGCGGATTTGTTCTATCGCGGCAAGTTCAAGGAAAGGGCGCGCACCAGTTATTTCGAGTTTCCGGCAATCGCCAAAGACGGCCGCAGCGTATGGGTCGGCCAACACGTGGAAGCGCACATTCGGAATGACCGGATCATCTATCATCAGACGGTGTGCCGCAATATCAGCGACCGCGTCGCCGCTCAACAGGCGCTGCGCGAATCCAATGAGCAACTGCACCGTCTCTCCGCGCGTCAAGAGCAATTGGTCGAAAGCGAACGCACCCGCATCGCACGCGATCTGCACGACGGCATCGGCCAATCACTGAATCTGGCGCGCATAAAAATCGGCGATCTTGCGCAGCGGCCCGACGCGCGTGTATTTTCAGCACCCTTGCGCGAGGTGATGGACATTATCGATGACACCAACACGATTATTCGCACCTTGGAGTTCGATTTGAGTCCGCCGGTTTTGCGTGAACTGGGATTGGCGCCGGCGCTCGAATGGCTGGCGGACGAGCTGCGGCGGATGTACGGCTTGCACGTCAATCTGAGCGACGACGGGGAGCCCAAGCCATTGGATCAACTGCGGCGCGCCATCGCGTTTCGCTCGGTTCGCGAATTGCTGATCAATGTCGTGCGCCATGCCGGCACCAACCGCGCGCACGTGGACATGCAGCTCGCCTCGAACACCCTGGTGGTCACCGTGAGTGACGAAGGCAAAGGGTTTGAGGCGGCGGTTACGCCCAGCGGCTTTGGCTTGCAAAGCGTGCGCGAACGGCTGACCCATGTGGGCGGCCGCACCGACATCGCGGCTGCACCCGATGAGGGTACCGTGGTCACCTTAACCTTGCCGCTGCGCCTCGGCACCACAGAAGAGATCACCGCATGACCATCCGTATTGTACTGGCCGACGACCACCGCATGTTACGCGATGCGCTGGTACTGGTCCTGGGGCGCGAGGTCGATATCGAGGTCGTCGGCGTCGCCGACGATGGTCCCTCCGCGCTCACACGGGTACGCGAGTGCATGCCTGACATGGTGGTACTGGACATCGCGATGCCCGGGATGAATGGTGTGGAGGTTGCGCAGATTCTGCACCGGGATCTACCCGATATCAGGATATTAGTGCTGTCCGCCTACGTCGATAAACGCTTCGTGCTGGAAGCGCTCAAGGCCGGCGCCACCGGCTACGTGGTGAAAACCGCCGCGGCGATAGAACTCGCGCGCGCGATCCGTACGGTGGCCAGCGGCGAACACTACCTGAGTCCGGAGATTACCTCGGTGGTCGTGGGCCAGTTCACGGTCGACAGTGAAACACCTGTCGCGCCGGCCGGCACACTCACTGCGCGCGAACGCGAGGTGCTGCGCCTGGTCGCCGAAGGTGTACGCACAACCGCGATTGCCCGGCGTTTGGGCATCGCCGAAGCAACGGTGGAAGTGCATCGGCGCAATGTGATGCGCAAACTTGATCTGCGCAGTGTCGCGGAACTGACCAAGTACGCGCTGCGCGAGGGTCTTACCGAACTCTGAGCGGCATTCCGCCACGCGGTTGCGCGCCTGTGCGTGCCGCCAGTAATTAGGCAATATTCAAGCGCCGTCGTGAAGCCTGCACGACGTCTTGCCCGCGTCCATGCAATCTACCGGTAAACCGGTAGATTCATTACCTAATTGTCTGAATTGTAAGGTAATTTCATCAATGTAAGTATCTGGGCCTATGCAGCTAGCGCATTAGGATGAACAGCAATGTTGCGATAAAAGGTGCGCAAATTGCCGCGTAACACCGAGGCGCTTGTGGAAAGTAATCAGCTCGAGCCACAACAATAAAAAGTAGTTTGCACAAGGGAGCAGGAATGTTTGCTTGCCGCACCCCGAATCTTCCGCGCGACCTGCGGGAACGCGGATGAATTTGAACGCCAAAGAAGTCCCGGTGTTGTTCATCGATGACGCCCAATCGAGTGTCGACGCCATGTTGCGCGGATTGCGCAAAAGTCACATCCGTGGCGATTGGCGGCGGGTCAACACGCCGCAAATGCTGCGCGATGTACTGGTCTCGTTCAATCCGCATATCGTGGTCGCGGATTTTCCCGTGCGCGAATTTCCCGGAACCGCCGCCCTGAAATTAGTACGATCCCTGCACCCCAACGTGCCCTTTGTATTTGCCGCCAGCGCCATGAGTGAGGCGCAGGCGATTCAAGCGTTGAAGGATGGTGCTGCGGAGGTCATCAACCGCGAGCCGGGTGCGCTGGTGTCGGCCTTAAAGCGCGTGCTGATTCACGGCGACGACGGCTTGACGCACGAACACGCCGAGCGGCGTCTGCTTACCCAATATGAAATCGCGCGCATCATGGCCGAGGGTGGATCCCTGCGCGAAGCCGTCATCCGAATTTTCCAGACGATTTGCGAGCGCGAGAACTTTGTGGGCGCCTCGATGTGGAAGGTCACGCCCGAAGCGGACGCGTTGCAATGCGTCGATATCTGGGTGCACGACGACCCAAAACTTGCGACGTTTGCCGCGGCATCGCGCAAGTTAAAAATAGCGCCTGGCCATGGTCTGGCCGGCCGTGCGTGGTCGAGCCGTGCACCCGTTTGGAGCACTGATTTTTCCCTGGTGTCCGATTTGCCGCGCCCTGCGATCAGAGCCGGCTTGCGCTCCGGCATGGCGTTCCCGATTGCGGTGGGTGGCGAGGTCATCGGCGTGATGGTGTTCTGGGGATACGCGTTACAAGAAAAAAACCCGGATCTGCTGGAGATGTTTCGCGCCATCGGCAGTCAGATCGGCCTGTTCGTCGAGCGTACTGAGCAACGCGAGAGCATACGCAGACTCAATAGCGTGTACGCCGTGCGCAGCAGCATCAATGCAGTCGTGGTGCGCGTTAAAAATCGCCAGCAACTGTTTGAAGCCGCATGCCGGTTCGCGGTTGAAGACGGCAGCTTCGGTATCGCCTGGGTGGGCCTCTACGATCAAACCACGCAGTCGGTGAAGCCGGTGGCATGGGCGGGCCTGGATGCGGAGCAAGTCATGACCCTCACCGCGCAGAGCACGACGCGTGCGGACGATCCGTCCGGACAAGGCGCGCTGGGTCAGGCCATCCGGCAGAAATCCGTCGCGATTGACAACGACATTGTTGCGCGCGGTGATGTCGGCGGACCGCGGCGGCGCGAAGCCATGCGCCGCGGCTACCATTCGGTGATGGTGATGCCGCTGCTGGCCGCTGACGTGGTGATAGGAACATTTTCGCTGTTTGCCAAAGAGCAGGGATTCTTTTCCGCCGAGGAAGCCAAACTGCTGACCGGATTGGCCGGCGAAATATCATTTGCCGCGCAATATTTGGTCAAGCAAGAACAGCTTGAATACCTGGCCACGCACGACGAATTGACAGATGTGGCCAATCGCAATCTGCTGGATGATCGTCTGCGCCAGGCTATCGGGCACGCACGCCGCGCCAACCAATTGGTCAGCGTCGTCGTGCTCGGGCTGGATAATTTCAGGTTGATCAACAACAGCCTGGGCCATAACGCCGGCGACCAGTTGCTCAAAACCATGGCGTCGCGATTGCAGGCCTGTTTAAGGGATACGGATACGGTAGCACGATTGGGCGGTGATATTTTTGTCATGGTGTTGCCCACCCAGCGCGATCTGTCGGCCGCCTTGCGCGGGGTGTCACGCATTGCGGCCTCTTTATCGTCCGTGATGGATGGGCGTCTGTTTCGCACCATGATGAAAATCAAGGATGCGGTGGGCACCCCGATCGAGATCGACGGTCGCAGTATCAGCGTCACGTGCAGCATGGGCGTCAGTCTTTTTCCGATGGACGGCGAAGACAACGAAACTTTAATCAAGCGCGCAGACGCGGCGTTGTCGCGCGCCAAGAAATCAAATCGGGGCAGTGTGCAGTTCTACCACGCTGATCACAACACCAAGCTGGAAGGACGGCTTGAACTGCAAGCGTTGATGCGCCAGGCGCTGGCACAAAAAGAATTTTCGCTGTATTACCAACCCAAAATCGGTCTGCATGACTCCGCCATCAGCGGCGTCGAGGCACTGATTCGGTGGAACCGGCCCGGCTATGCGACAGTTTCTCCGAATGACTTTATTCCGTGCCTGGAAGAAACCGGACTCATTGTCGATGTGGGCCGCTGGGTGATGGAAACAGCCGCTGCCCAGTACATGCAATGGTTGGAAGACGGGGTTGCTAATCCACCCCGAATCGCGGTGAATGTGTCGCAACTGCAGCTTTCCCAAGGCGGGTTTTCCGACATCATCAGTTCGATCATGCACGACTGGCCGTTGGTCAAATTAGACCTCGAGCTTACGGAAAGCATGCTCATGCAGGACATCGATACCAATCTGCCGAAGCTGCACGCCATCAGGGATTTGGGCGTGTCGGTGGTGATTGACGACTTCGGTACCGGCTATTCGTCGCTCAGTTACCTTGCGCAAATGCCGATTAACGCGCTGAAAATAGACCGCTCCTTTATCGCTGCGATGGAGTCCTCGCCGCAAAACCTGGCGATTGTGGCCACGATTATTTCACTCGCGCACACCTTAAACCTTCGGGTGGTGGCCGAAGGTGTGGAGACCGAGTCGCAACGCGAAGTGTTGCAGCAGATGGGTTGCGACGAAATTCAAGGATATCTGATTTCACCGCCCCTGCCGACCACTCAATTTTCGACCTGGATGCAGCAGCATTGATCAACAGTTATTGAGCATTACCTATCTTCGCGACTTTTTTTCCCTCATCCCAACCCTTCTCCCGCTGGGAGAAGGGCTTGCTGGTCTTCCCTCTCCTGCGGGAGAGGTACCGAGGGTGAGGGAGAGAAGCATCGCTGGTTCATTTGTCACGCCGTAATGTAACTCTCAATAATGGCTGCTACACGCAACGCTACGCTCAGCGCCCCGCCACCTCGCCAAACCCGCCCTCAACCCACGCCTCGGCACTGGCGCGGGTGAGCGTGTAGTTGGGGCGCACTCGCACCTGCGCCAGCAACTCGCCCGCCTCGTCCAGCGCGCTCAGCACGGCCGACGGGGCCTCATCATCGGGCTCTACGTCGAGCTTCACCGTCACGCGCGCTGCGTGCGTCGCGCCCGGCGTTTTGGCCATTACCGTAATGCTTTGGTGCAAGCTCGCGTGCAATTGCTGCTCGTGCCGCATCACAAACTCGCTTGCGGTTTTAACCAGCGTGCGAAACGCGTTGGCGTCGAGCGGCTTGGGATTTCGTTTGTCACGCCCCATGGTCCACGGCCCCACCAGCGCGGGTTCCGGCTCGCCGTCTTTGATCATCGCCACCGCCCAGCCATCATCGTTTTCGTTTTTGATGACTTGGGCGGTCCAGCCATCGTCACACCAACGCCACGGCTCTTGAGTCGCGCCGGCATCGGCGTCGCCACTACTCACAGCATCGGGATGAGATGAAGTCACCGCGGATCAATCGGATAAAAAAGAGGCCAAGGTATGCAGATGATCAAAATTTAAAATATCCTTTAAAATCAAATACTTATAAAATATAAGGTTGCTGCAAGCCAGCGCAAGCATACACCTCAGTGGCGAGCCATTTCATAGGCCTTCACCAAGCGGCTCACCGTCGTGAAATGCACATCGAAATGCTCGGCAATGGCCGCCATCGTATGCTGCCCCGACAAATAGGCCAAGGCAATCGCCTCATTGCGCTCATGCGCTTGCGCAAACGCCGACAAATCCCGTTTCAGCGCACGGCGTTGCGTGCGCGGGATTTCCGTGAGCGTGGATTTCTTATCCAGCAGCTTCTGCATTTTCGCGACAAACTTTTCCGGGCCCAGATAAATTTGCCCCTGCACCTGACCCCAGATGCTCGGCAGATTTTTGCCTTCCTGCACAAAAGCCACGTACTTGG
>JAYUAH010000605.1:0-3559 GCA_043741415.1 Betaproteobacteria bacterium | reverse complement strand
GCGAGTAAGTTGAGTTATAACGACTTCACGCCGATCGCGTCGCTGGTGAACGACTACGTGGTGTTTGCGGTGAAGGCGGATTCGCCGCTCAAAACCGGAAAGGATTTGATGCTGCGTTTGAAATCTGTGCCGCAGTCCGTTGCCATCGGCTTTGCCGCCGCGTTCGGCAATACACGCCACGTCGCGGCAGGCCTGTTGATCAAGGCGCTCGGCGGCAATCCGCGTGATCTGAAAACCGTGGTGTTCAAAGGCTCTGCCGAGGCGATCTCGGCGTTGCTCGGCGGCCACATCGAGATGGTGATCATCGGCGCGGGCAATGCGGTAGCGCATGTGCAAAGCGGACGCATGCGTGTGCTGGCCGTCACCGCGCCGCAGCGGCTGCCGGGGCCGTTGTCGTCGGTGCCAACCTGGCGCGAACTCGGCGCGGATGTGGTGTCAGGCAGTTGGCGCGGCGTGATGGGGCCTAAAGATTTGTCGGCGCCGCAATTGGCGTACTGGGAAAATGCAATGCGCCAGTTGTCGCAAAACGCGGGCTGGAAAACGGACCTTGAAAGAAACTACTGGAGCGAAGATTTCGCCGTTGGGGCGCCGCTGCGCAAGGCGCTGGAAAAGGATTACGCGGACACCAAAAAGGTGTTGGTGGATATTGGCTTGGCTAAATAATAGGGTGGAAAATTGTTTAAAAACAAATACTTACATATATCGTTCGCTTTGTCGATAGTCGCGGCGCCGGTATTCGCACAAACCGCTTCGACAAAGCCTGTACCGAGCTTGTCGCAGGGCTCAGGACTGGGCTGGTTACCACAAAAAAATGTGGAAATCGTCGTCAGCGCCGCGCCCGGCGGTAGCAACGACAAAACCGGCCGCTCGGTTGAAAAACTGCTCAATGAATTGAAGTTGGTGCCGACCACTATTTCAGTGGTCAACAAACCCGGCGGCGGCGGCAACATCGCCTACGCGTACATGAGTCAACACGCCGGTGATGGCCACTACTTGATGGTGGGCACCACCGCGCTGCTGAGCAATCACATTGTCGGCTCCAGCAAATTGAACTATCTCGACTTCACGCCGATCGCGTCGCTGTTCAACGACTACGTGGTGTTCGCGGTCAATGCCAACTCACCGATCAAGAGCGGCCGCGATTTGATCGAGCGCTTAAAGCGCGATCCGCAATCGGTCGCCATCGGCTTCGCCACCACGGTGGGCAGTCACAACCACATCGCCGCGGGTTTGCTGATGAAAGCCACCGGCGGCAAGGCGCGCGAGTTAAAGGCGGTTGCGTTCAAAGGCTCGGCCGAGGCAGTAACCGCGCTGATGGGCGCGCATCTTGAACTCGTCACCACCGCCGCCGGCAACGTCTCCGCGCACGTGCAAGCGGGCAAGCTGCGCGTGGTGGCGATCTCGGCGGACAAGCGCATGCCCGGCGCGCTGGCGAACATCCCCACGTGGAAAGAGCAAGGTGTCAATCTGGTTTACGGCGGCTGGCGCGCGATCTTCGGGCCCAAAGGCATTACCGCCGCGCAACTCGCCTATTGGGAAAGCGCGCTGCAAAAAGCCACCGCGTCAAAAGAATGGAAAACCGAACTTGAGCGCAACTACTGGTCGGATGATTTTGTGACGAGCGCGCAGTTTCGCAAAGACCTCGATAAGGATTACGCCGACATGAAAGCGGTGTTGGTCGATTTGGGGTTGGCGAAAGCGGAAGGCGCTCGCTGACACGGACGCACTGAATTTTGCCTTGGTGCCTTGGTACCTTTGCGCTGCCGTCACGTAAGGAATAGCACGCCAGTGCGACATTTCTGTGGGAGGCCAACGCATAGCGGAGTTCCGGGAAACGACACAAAGATTATTCAGTTTTGTCGGCGGCCAAAACGGTGCGTGGCGAGTGGTCGCTTCAAATACCCTGGTTGGTACGCCGCTGGCCAGCACAACAACCATCGATGTGCTGGATGGCGACGCGACGCACCTGCACGGTACGGCATGGGTTTTGCGCGGCATCACCAGCAACGAGCGCTACGTCACGCGCGACGAGAAGAGCCAGCTCGTGGCGAAGCAACAGTACCTGGCGCGGCCTGAAGCAACGTGCGCAGCGCTGATTCCGCTGCGCAAGTCGGCCGCGTGGTGGGCGCTCACGCAGGACGAACGGCGGTGCGTGTTCGAGGATCAATCGACGCACATTCAGACCGGCATGAAATATCTGCCGGCGGTCGCGCGGCGCCTGCATCACTGCCGCGACCTGGGGCCGGACGAGCCGTTTGATTTCGTGACGTGGTTTGAGTTCGCACCGGCCGCTGCCGTCGCATTTGATGCGCTGCTGGTCGAACTGCGTGCATCGCCGGAATGGCGTTATGTCGAGCGGGAGATTGATATCCGCCTGGTGCGCGACGTACCCTAGGGTTTCACGCGGCACGGCACGCCGTCCACAGCGAGTAGTCGATGAATGCGCCTGAGCGCAACGTCATATTCCGGGCACTTGCGGTACCGTAAACAGTAGCGCAATCTACATGCGGCAGGCACTGCCGGGCATCCGCGCCGGCTTACCGCCCGCCGCAACAAACTTGAAGCAGCACTGGCGCATGGAGGCGCCACAACATGAAGCAACAAGTCGTTCGTTTCTCGCTACATCAGAACGCCAAAGTGTTTGCCGTGCTCATCGCCATCTCGTCGCTGATTTTTCTGATTCCATTGATGCTGATATTCATGCTCGCGACACCGGTAGCGGGACGCCCGCCGATGATTATGATTGCGATCATGCCCATTATTTATCTGGTGTTTGGCTATATCTCGGTCGCTATCGGCTGCGCGATTTATAACTTCATGTACCCGTACATCGGCGGCATCGAATTCGAGTCGAAAGCCGACGGCGTTTGATTCAACCTGGCGGCTGCGAGCATGCGCGCCCCGCGATGTCAATCGATGGTATGAAACGACCGTCGGCACTGCTTCGGTCATACCATGCGCGCTGGTGGGTAAATCCGCGCGCGGTGACTCACCTGCAATGGTGGTGCTGGTGCCTTTGGTTAACGGTGCTGCCGGTGGGTGCGGCGGCCAACGGCGATGCGCTGATTAAGGCTGCTGAAAGCGGTGACGTCGCCGCTGTGCGACGCCTGCTCGATGCCGGCACACCAGTGAACGACCGTGATGCACACGGCCGCAATGCCGTGCTCGCCGCAACACAAGGCGGCCACGCCGAAGCCGCGCGGCTGCTGATCGCGCGCGGCGCCGACGTCAACGCGCAAGACGACATACGCGACAGCGCCTTTTTGCTCGCCGGCGCGCGCGGCCACACCGAAATCGTGCGCGCAGCACTCGCCGCCGGGGCCGATATCAAAAGCACCAACCGCTACGGCGGTACCGCGCTGATACCCGCTTGTCATTACGGCCATGTCGACACGGTGCGCCTGCTGCTCATCACCGCCATCGACGTCAATCACATCAACAACCTCGGCTGGACCGCGCTGCTGGAAGCGGTGATCCTCGGCGACGGCGGCGCGCGCCACACCGAGATCGTGAAACTGTTGATTGCACACGGCGCAAACGTCAATCTCGCCGACAAGCA
>JAYUAH010000604.1:0-8292 GCA_043741415.1 Betaproteobacteria bacterium | reverse complement strand
GTGCTCGGGTGTAAGGGCCTTCCATGGTTGCTCCTCTATGTCTTGACTTGAGTGGCGTTGACTGGTGCCGTCAAAATACGATTATAGTCGTGCATGTTCAAGTATCTGCAATCACGCATACACGGCACCGCCAGCACCGGGCCGGGCGCGCCGCCGAGCGGGCTGTTTCAGTTTTACTGGCATTTCGTGCGCCAGACCAAAGGCTGGTATGCGCTGATGTTCGCCACCAGTTTGGCGGTGGCGTTGATCGACACGGTGATTCCTGTGTTCATCGGCAAACTGGTGGCACTGATGGAGGCTACCGACCGTCATGCGGCCATCGCGCAACAGTGGCCGATGCTGATGGCGATGGTGGTGCTGATGCTGTTCGTGCGGCCGTTGGTGCTGCTCGCCGACATTGCAATCCGCCAGAACGCGCTTATACCGGGCGCGACCAGCTTGATCCGCTGGCAAAGCCATTGGCATGTGGTGCGGCAAAACTGGTCATTCTTCCAGAACGATTTCGCCGGACGCATCGCCAACCGCGTGATGCAAACCGCCAATGCGCTGCGCGAAAGCGTGATGTCGGCGATACGCGCGGTATGGTACATCGTAGTCTACGGTCTCAGTGCGTTTATCCTGATGTCCGCGGTGGACTGGCGGCTGGGGCTGCCTACACTCGCATGGTTTATCGGTTACATATTCTTTCTGCGCCACTTCGTGCCGCGCCTGCGTGATCTGGCAAAGGCCAGTTCAGAAGTGCGTTCGATGGTAATGGCACGGGTGGTCGATAGCTACACCAACATACTCACCGTCAAACTGTTCGCGCGGCTGGCCGATGAAGACGCTTACGTGCGCGAAGTGGTCGACGAACATCAGGCCGCGATCGGCGCGCACATGCAGATGATCACCCAATTCATGTTGTGGCTGTCGGCGATGAATGCGATGCTGCTGACCAGCACTGCAGCCATCGGCATCGGTCTGTGGGTTGAGGGCACGGTGAGCGCGGGCGTGGTGGCGACCGCGCTGCCGCTGGCGTGGCAGATCGCCAACGTGGCGGGCTGGGTGAGTTGGGAAGTCACCGGTATTTTCGAAAACATCGGCGTGGTGCAGGAAGGCATGCAGACCATTGCCGTGCCGCACAGCGGTGTGGACCGGCCCGGCGCGCGCGAACTGCAGGTGTCGCGCGGCGAAATTCGCTTCGATGACGTGTCGTTCGACTACGGCCGGCGCGATGCCAGCCCCGTGCTGGACCACTTGTATTTCATCATCCGCCCCGGCGAGCGTGTGGGACTCATCGGGCGCTCCGGCGCGGGCAAATCGACGCTGGTGAATCTGTTGTTGCATTTTTACGAACTGGAACGAGGCACCATCCGCATCGACGGCCAGGACATCAACGGCGTAACGCAGGAAAGCCTGCGCGCAGCCATCGGCATGGTGACGCAAGATACTTCGCTGTTGCACCGCTCGATCGCTGCCAACATACGCTACGGTCGCCCCCATGCCAGCGATGATGAGGTGCGCACCGCCGCGCGCAAGGCGCAGGCGCACGATTTCATTCTCGGTCTGCAAGACTGGACGGGCCGCACCGGCTATGACGCGCACGTGGGCGAACGCGGCGTCAAGCTCTCCGGCGGACAGCGCCAGCGCATTGCCATCGCGCGCGTGGTGCTGAAAGACGCGCCCATACTCGTGCTCGACGAAGCCACGTCGGCACTCGATAGCGAAGTGGAACTCGCGATTCAGGAGCAACTGCTGGGGTTGATGGAAGGCAAAACGGTGATTGCCATTGCGCACCGTCTATCCACCATCGCGCGCATGGATCGGTTGATCGTGCTCGAGGCCGGCCGCATCGTCGAACAAGGCTCGCACGATGACCTGCTGCGTTTGAACGGTCACTACGCGAAACTGTGGCGGCATCAGTCAGGGGGATTTCTGGCGCCTGAAATAACGGTCACAGAAACCGCGGACGAATTTTCCGACGCGCCGGCGCCCGAAAAATCGCACGTGGTAGCCACCCCCGAGCCCGCTACGGATGACACACCGGTGGCCGCGCGCACGTAGCAAGGCTTGCAAGTCGTTCTCCCTTGCCCTTCACCTGCCCTCACCTGCGCCCAGGCTGCGCGTCTACGTAATGCCCGCAGCACTTCGGGGTTGAGCACATTCACCGGATGGCCTGACGCATAACCGAGAATGCTGTCGATGGCGGCACCATATAAGTGTTCGAAGGTGTTGGTCACCGCGTAGCCCAGATGCGGCGTGCAAATCACGTTGGGCATTTTCAGCAGCGGATGATTGCCGTCGGCGATGGGTTCCGTTTCATAGACATCTACCGCAGCGTACCCCGGCCTGCCCTGCTTCAACGCCGCCACCAGCGCACAGTCCTCAATCAGCCGTGCGCGGCTGGTGTTGACTAGTAGCGATGTCGGTTTCATCAGCGCGAGATCGGCCGCCGTGACAATGCCGCGAGTCTCCTCATTAGCAAATAGGTGCAGGGTCAGGATGTCCGCCTTTTTAAAAAATGCCTGGCGCGTGGCCGCCATCTCGTAGCCCGCCGCCGTCACTTTGGATCGCGACGCCTCGCGTCCCCAGCACGTGACTTTCATGTGAAACGCTTTACCCACTTCCGCCACCAGACTGCCGATGCCGCCCAGCCCGTAGATGCCCAGCGTCAACCCGCGCAGCCCGGTGCCCATGGTGGTTTGCCCTGCGCCCAGCTTCAACTGCTCGACCTCGTGTGGAATATGGCGCAGGCTGGCGAGTATCAGCGCCCAAGTCAGCTCAGCGGTAGAGACACCCACGCCTACGCGGCTGGGCGCCGCGACCACGATGCCCTTTTCTGTGCACGCCGCGAAATCGATGTGATGCCGATGACTGCCGGTCTGCGCGACGATTTTTACCGTGGTCAAGCGCTCGATCAGCGCACGCGGGAACAACGTGCGTTCCTGCGTAAGTATCAGCGCGTCGGCGCCGTTGATTCTGTCCGCCAACTTGGCAATGTCTTTTTCGGTGTCGTGATAAACCACTACGTCATGGCCCGCCAGTCGTGAATAGCAACTGAGCTTGCGAAAGCCGTGCGGCCAGTCATCGAGCACTACGATTTTCATTATTCCGCCTTGAGGTTAGCTTCACGAATCACCTTGCCCCAGCGCGCGTATTCCTCACGCAAAAATGCGCCCGCCTGTTCCGGTGTGCTGGTAGCCACTTCGCCGCCCAGCGCGGCGAAGTGCGCACGCGATTCGTTGGTTTGCATGATCTTGCCGACCTCGAGACTGAGCCGCTCGATAATCGCCTGCGGTGTGCCCGTGGGTGCGGTCAACACAAACCAATTCACCACCTGCAGTTGCGGCATGCCGGCGGCGGCGGCCATCGGCACACCGGGCATGGTATCGACCGCCCGCGTGTGCAGCACCGCCAACGCGCGCATGCGTTTATCTTTCACATAGGGCGCGGCAGCGGATGCCGCCGCAATCACCATATCCACTTCACCGCTCATCGCGCCGATCAAGGCGAAGCTCGCGCCCTTATACGGCACCATGAGGATTTGGCTTTGCGAGAGCGATTTGAACAACTCGCCTGCGAGATGACTGGGCGAGCCCGGCGCACCGGAACCATAAGTCAATTTGCCCGGATGTTTATGCGCGAGCGCCACCAGTTCGTGCAAGGTTTTTACGGGCACCGAAGGATGCACCGCCAGCACAGAGGGGATCGTACCCAACACCGCAATCGGCGCATAGTCGCGCAACGCGTCGTAACCTGCCTTGGGATACAAATGCGCATTGATCACCAGCGGTGGCGCGGCCAGCATCAGGGTGTAACCATCCGGCGGCGCTTTGATCAGCAAGTCATGACCGATTTTGCCGCCCGCGCCGGGCCGCGGATCGACCACTACTTGCTGGCCGAGAGCGGGTGAAAGTTTGGCAGCCAGCCAACGTGCGGCGAATTCGCTGGCGCCCAGATACGGCAGAATGACGCGTACCGCTTTTTGTGGATAAGCCTGCGCCCATGTGTTCAAGGGTAGCAACGTCCAAATTGCAACGAACGCAACGCCCAACGTGTAATGTTTTTTGCGGGAATTCATGCGTGGCATCTTATACTATCGGCTCTCTCTGCAAAAAGGAACGCACATGAAATTGCTCGCCTCACCTGGCAGTCCTTACGCGCGCAAAGCACGTGTGGCGATGATCGAAAAGAAAGTCAATTGCGAATTTGTGGCGGATCGTCCGTCGAACCCGGATTCGCAAGTGCCCCAATACAATCCGCTCGCCAAAGTGCCGGTGCTGGTACTCGACGACGGCAAAGGCATGATCGATTCATCGGTGATTGTCGAGTACTTCGATGGCATCGGCAGCGGCGCGAAATTGATACCCTCGGATTTTGCTGGCCGTATCGCCGTGCGTCAGTGGGAAGCGCTGGGCGACGGCATTGTCGATGCCATCGTCACGCTGACCCATGACTCGCGTTATACGCCGACGTGCGACGCGAATGCCGGTTGGTATCAAAAACAACTCAGAAAAATCGCAGGCGGTCTGGCCGCGCTGGAGCAAGACATCGGTGTCAGCGAATTTTGTTTTGGCAACGCGTTTAGTCTTGCCGATATTTGTACCGGCATGGCGCTAGGCTATATGGATCGCGCTTTTGGCAGCTACGATTGGCGCGGAAAATATCCGGGCTTGAAACGCTACGCTGATAAGTTGTTTGCGCGCGCCTCGTTTCAGCAGACTATGCCCACAAAATAGAATTATCATAAGTATTTGATTTTAAACAATAATTTTGGATTTTCGCTATTGGGTCTGTTGGCGTTATCCAGCAGCGTGCTCGCGCAATCGTATCCCACCCGCCCGCTGCGCATCATCGTGCCGTATGCGGCGGGCGGCAACGGCGACATCGTGTCGCGCATACTCGCGCAAAAGTTGACCACGCAAATCGGCCAGCAAATGGTGATCGATAACCGCGGCGGCGCGGGCGGCAACATCGGCGCGGAACTCGCTGCGCGCGCGGCGCCCGACGGCTACACGCTCATGCTCGGCACCAACACACACGCCATCAACATGAGTTTGTATACGAAGCCCGGCTACGATTTGCAGCGCGATTTTGCACCCATTGCGCTCACCACCTCCGCGCCGATGATCCTGATCGTGCATCCTGCGCTGCCGGCACAAACAGTGAAGGAATTCATTGCGCTGGCCAAGGCGCATCCCAACAAACTCAACTACGCCACCGGCGGCAGCGGCAGTTCCGCGCACGTGATCACGGAATTATTCAAAACCATGGCCGGCGTGCAACTGGTTCACGTCGCCTACAAGGGCACGGCGCAAGCCACCACGGATCTCATCGCCGGACAAATCCAGATGGTTTTCAGCTCCACTGCCACCGCTCTGTCGCACATGCAGGCGGGCCGTGTGCGCGGACTGGCGATTTCGACCGCCACGCGCTCGGCTTCCGCACCGGGCTTGCCGACCATTGCCGAATCCGGCGTCGTTGCCTTAGCGGGCTTTGACGCGAGCATCTGGCAAGGCCTATTCGTGCCGGCGCGCACACCGCCGGAAATCGTTACACGGCTTAATCGCGAATTGGTAAGCGCGCTCGGCACCAGCGAAGTCAAAGATCAACTCGCTGCACAAGGCGTCGATGCACTGTCTTCCACGCCGGAGCAATTCGCCGCATTCATACGTGCTGAAATCGCGAAATGGGCAAGGGTGATCAAGATTTCGGGCGCCAAGGTAGATTGACAACCGTTCGCCCTGAGCCTGTCGAAGGGCTCAGCCCGAACGGGTTACTTTGAAAAAGTGGATATATCGTGCCCTACATTTCCGAAACCCTCGCTCAATTCGTGCATCAACTGCACTACGAAGACATTCCCGTGCAGGTGCGCGAACGCGCCAAGGATTTGATGCTCGACGCGATTGGCATCGCCTTTGCGTCGACAAAGTTTGAGTTCGCGGACAAAGCGCTCGCCGGGTTAAGTTTTTTCGGCAAAGGCGAACGCGCGGTGATCGGCATGCCCGCCAAGCTCGCGCTGCGTGATGCGGCGGTGATGAACGGCGTGCTGATCCACGGCCTCGATTACGACGACACGCACCTCGAAGGCGTGGTGCATGCGAGTGCCAGTTGTTTTTCGTGCGCGCTTGCCATGGCCGCCGAAGTCGATGCCTCGGGGCGCGACCTCATTACGGCTTACATCGCCGGGCTTGAATGCATTGCGCGTATTGGCATGGTGGCCAAAGGCGGGCTGCATCTGAATGGCCTTCATCCGACGGGCACCATCGCGGCCTTCGCCAGTGCGCTGATCGCCGGCAAGTTGATGGGACTCGATGCCGAGCAACTGGTGATGGCGCAGGGTAATGCGCTAAGCACGTCGGCCAGCAGCAGCCGCCAATACAGTCAGGAAGGCGCGTGGACCAAACGGCTGCATCCGGGCTGGGGTGCGGCGGCGGGCATCACAGCAGCGGCGATGGCGCGCGGCGGTTTCGTCGGGCCGCGGCAGGTGTACGAGGGGGAATACAACATTTATCGCACGCACACCGGTACGCATTACGGCGATTGCGATTTTTCGCTCGCTGCCAAAGACCTCGGCATGGTGTGGGAGTCCGCACGCGTAGCGATCAAACCGATACCCGCGTGTCATCTGGTGCATGCGTGCTCGGATGCGGCCGTCGCGCTGGCCAACGCGCACACGATCAACGCTGCCGAAGTAAAAGCGATACGCGCGTTAATTCCGGCGCAGGCGGTGCCCATTGTGTGCGAGCCGGCAGCGCAGCGGCGGCGGCCCATGTCCAGTTACGCAGCGCAGTTCAGCATTTATCACGCGGTAGCGGCGAGTCTCAAGCGCAAGAAATTCGGTTTGGCGGAAATGGAAGCCGAGGTTTACAACGATGCCGAAATATTGGCCTTGAGCGACAAGATCACTTACGAAGTTGATGCAAAATCCGAATACCCAAAATATTTTTCCGGCGAAGTCGTCATCACATTGAATGATGGCCGCGAGTTGCGCCACCGTGAACACATCAACCGCGGCGCCGCGGATCGGCCGATCGTGCGAGAGGATGTCGAGGTCAAATATTTCGACAATGCGCAACTGGCGATTCAACGCGCCCGCGCCGAGCAAGTACGCGATGCGGTTTTCGCGACCGATGGCGGTAGTGCGCGAGCGCTGGAAGTGGCGCTCGCCAGATAAACAAATGATTGTTTAAAAACAAATACTTACATTTTTCGATCTAGGCGGCAATGTTTTCAGCCGCGGCGAAGGCAATGTTGCGAACAGCGGCTTGGGCTCGTTGTCGGATGGCAACGGTGCTTGAAACAAGCCGCGCGCGCCAAAGAAAAACCGCGCCGGAAAAATCCCGGCGCGGTAAACGCAACCTACTAAGGAGGAGGAGGGGTCGGTTGCGCAATTAAAGTGTCCCACGGTCATATCGCGTTGTCTGTGAACTGGATCACACTGCGCGCGACATGGATGGGAAGCCGCGTACGCCGGATGGATTGACAATGCAGCAAAAGCCCGCAAAATGCGGGTTCCGTGAGTTATTGCACGCTTTGTTCCTGACTCAGCCCGTCCGCCCTACTCTCAACTAGAAAGCACCCTCATGAGCAAACTCCTGGATGTCATCCGCGATCGCCGCAGCGATCGTCATTTCGCCAACAAGCCGCTGGAGCCTGAAACCGTTGAAGCATTGCTCGATGCGTTTCGCTGGGCGCCCTCGTCCAACAACCGGCAGCCGTGGCGCGTGCTGATTGCCTCAAGCGCGGAAGCCAACCGTATATTCGACGACGCGCTGTCGGCAGGCAACAAACCATGGGCGCCGGCGGCGCCGTTAAAGATGGTGATCGTCGGCGTGCCCGAAGAACAGCCGGAGAGAAACGGCCTGCAAAATTTTATGCTCGACGTCGGTTTTGCGATGGAGAACATGATGGTGCAAGGCTATGCGATGGGGCTCACCATCCATGCCATGGCGGGCTGGGACTACGACAAAATCTGCAAAGGCTTTGCGATCCCCGCGACCGCGAAACCGGTGGCGCTGATGGCCGCGGGCTACCGCGGACGCGTCGAAGACCTGATCGAAGAAGTGCGTGCCAAGGATTTGAAACCGCGCACGCGTAAAGCCATCAGCGAGTTTGTTTACCGCGACAGTTACCGCGCGGCAATCTCGTAACGCTTGCGCTTCCAGTTCGGCGGGCGCCGGTTCTTCGGTCAACATGACGTTACTCTTTAGTAGGAATGGTTCAGGGATGACGCATGAAGTGCCGGCAAATGCCAGCCTTCGGTATATACGTGAAGGCAGAGTTCGCAGCGAGTGCATTAATCACCGTCCG
>JAYUAH010000603.1:0-3569 GCA_043741415.1 Betaproteobacteria bacterium | reverse complement strand
CTCGCCAAGGCGCGCCCCGGTCAGTTGAGTTTCGGCGCCGGCGGCACCGGCACGCCGCCGCACATGGCGGGCGAATTGTTCAAGCAGATGGCGGGCGTGAATATGCTCTACGTGCCGTATAAGGGCGAAGCGCCGGCGATTACCGATATGATCGGCGGACAAATTTCAATGGTGTTCGCGAATGTGATTTCAGTGATCCCGCATGTCAAATCGGGCCGCTTGCGCGGTGTGGCGGTGACGTCGCTACAGCGCATCACCACCTTGGCGGAATTTCCGACCGTGGCCGAATCGGGCCTGCCGGGCTTTGATGTGGCATCGTGGTACGGCCTGGTCGGCCCGGCGGGCATGCCGGCGGATGTCGTATCGAAACTCAACGCCGACATCGTGCGCGCGCTGAATCAGCCAGATGTAAAGACGCGATTGCTCGAGCAGGGCTTGTTCGTGCAGAGCGGCCCACCCGACGCGCTCGCGGCGTTGCTGCGTAGCGAGCTCGCCAAGTGGGCGAAGGTGATTAAGGCGGCAGGCACCAAGATCGAGTAGTAAGTCGACTGAGTGAAACTCACCGCACCTTGAACACCAGCTTGCCGCGAAAGTGCCGGCCTTCGCTGATTTTGTGTGCTGCTGCGGCCTCTGACAAGGCAAATAACTTGACCTCCGGCACTCGCACGGCGCCGCTGGTGGCGAGCGCTGCGATGCGCTCGATGTGCGCGCGGCTGCGGCCGACCTTGGGGCGCAGCGATTGCACGTCGGTTCGCATAGGTACCGGCGGTGTTTGCCCGGAGCCGATGAAGGCTGCGCGTCCGCCCGCTTTCAGCACGGCGAAGGTGCGCTGAACCAATTCACCACCGCCCACGGTGTCGAACGCCGCGTCGCAGTTGGAAACCACTGTGGTGAAATCCACCGCGTTGTAGTCGATGATTTGATCCGCACCCAGGCCGCGCAGGTACTCGTGATTGGCTTTGCTCGCGGTGGTGATCACGCGCGCACCGAGATGTTTGGCGAGTTGCACGGCGTAACTCGCGACACCGCCGGCGCCGCCTTGAATCAAAATCGTTTCGCCGGATTTCAAATGCAGCGTGTCTTCCACCGACACCAGCGCGGTCAGGCCGATCAGCGATAGCGCCGCGCAATCCACGTGCGACAGGGTGTCGGGTTTTTTCGCGATGATGGCGGCCTTGATCGCGACTTTCTCGGCATACGCCTGTTCGTCGCCAACATCGCACACGCCGAACACCGCATCGCCGATTTTGAAATCGGTGACACCAGCGCCCAGCGCGCACACCACGCCGGAAAAATCGCGTCCGGGTATATACGGCAGATCGGCAATCGGCGCATAGCTACCGGCACGCACTTTCCAGTCCGCGCCGTTCACACTCGCTGCGTGCACATCGACCAGCACCTGGCCCGGTTTGGCAATCGGGTCTGGCATGTCGCCGTATTCCATGATATCGGGTCCGCCGTGTTTTCTGAAAAAAGCTGCTTTCATGGGTGTGCTCCGAGAGTAAGGGTTTAGATGACTATCCTAGCACGGCGGCGACCGCGAGCCATGTGTGCCGGCGAGCGCCCGCGAACGGCGTAATGCAATCCGAGTACTACCAACGACGTAGGCCATGAGGAATATTGCGGTGAGTGGTTGCGCGACAGTACATTCGTCCACGAGTGAGCGGCTTTGCTCATTCGCATTCGCGGGGCGCGGTTTCACACGATCCACGAATGACCACGTTTCATCCACTCACCTACGGAGATCATCATGCCCATCAAAGTCACACCGAAGCAAAGCATTCATCTCGTTACGGGTCCGCAGATCACCTTGGACCAACTGCAAAAGTCCGTTGCCCAAGCGGTCGGCATCAGCGGCTGCCTGGGCTGCGGCCTGCTGGGCATCGATTTGCACTTCTATGGCGGCGATCCGGCGATTGACAAACTGCGTATCGACGGCATTGGCGGCGCCATCATCAGGACAGGAGCGCAGGGCATCTAATGCAGATCGGCGAGCCTGGAAGGGTCATGCCATCCAAGGCCCTTCTGGGCGCGAGTTACGTGGGGTATCAGTCCGTTCTGATGGAACGGCTGCTGCCGCTGGTGGATGCATTGGAAATCACGCCGGACATCCTGCGTGTGGATGCCGCCGATGCCAGCCGCCTCGATGCGATGGCCATCGCGCAACTGCGCGAATGCGCGTCGCACGCCGCGATACTGGTTCACGGTATCGGCCTGTCCATCGGCAGCGCCGAGCAGTGGAACGAGCCCTACCTGCACACGCTCGACACGCTGTTCAATGCGGTGCCCGTGCAATGGCACAGCGAACATCTGGGCTATACCACGGTGGACGGCCAGTTTATGGGCACCATGCTGCCGCTGCCGCGCACGCAAGAGGCGCTGGCGTTGCTGAGCCGGCGCTGCGAAGCGATCAGCACGCGCTATGGCGTTCCCTTCTTGCTTGAAAACGTGGCGCCGCTGTTACCCGATGCGCCGGGCGACTACAGTGCAGCGGCGTTTCTGAATCAGCTCAGCGCCAATGCCCCTTGTGAAGTGCTGCTGGATTTATATAACCTCGAGTGCGAGGCCCACAACAACGGGCTCGATATCGCGGCGTTCCTCAATGAAATCCATCTCAGCGAGATTCGCGAAATGCATATCGCCTGCGGTGTGGTACGCGAGGGCTTGTGGACCGATGTGCATTCCCGTCCCACCGGTCCGAGCACCCTCGACCTGCTGCAACGCACGCTGGCCGATCCGCGCAGCAAGCAACCCATCGTCATATTTGAATTTCTGCGCGAAGCTTTGCCCGTGCTGGGTGTCGACGGTATCGTCGGCGAACTCACGCGGCTGCGGCAGCTCATCGAAAGTTAGCCATGGATCTGAAGAGCCTGCAACGTGGTCTGGCGCAACTCATCCGCGCGGGTAGCGTTAGCGTCGTGAGCGCGGGGCCGCCCGATGCTGCTACGGCCGCTTATCTACAGGCGGTGACCGGGACCAAGGGTTTGAAGGTGATGCGCGACGTGGTGCGCGATTGGCGCTATCTGCTGCTGCGCCAAGGCTGTCCGTTGACCACGGGCGCGCTGCTGGGCGAAGCATGTTTCGCGGCGGTGGCCGATCAATTTTTGCGCGAGACCGCGTTGGAGCCACTCGCACAAAGCGTCGCCGCGCGGTTTCTCGGCTGGATCGCCCACCGGCGTGATGATGACACGGGCAGTCTCGCGCAATTTGAACAGGCGCTGATCAACCAGGGCCGTGGCACCAGCACGCCTGGCGTTGTCATTCAGTGGCGCTGTCATCCCATGGATGCCATTGCCGCTGCGCTGCACGCGAAACCGATGCCGCAGGCGCATGCCGCCGCGCTTTATGCGACAGACATGGCCGTCAACTTGCCGGGCGGTTTTGTCATCCGCGATTTGCCGACGGCTACCGTGCCCGCGGCGGCGATCCTTGCACAACGCAACCGGCGTAAACGTTCGGCATGAGCTGAGGCGTTCGACGGGCCGCACGCTGGCGAGCCACTACCCCCGGTGCTATATTGAGTGTTGCCACTCAATTTGACCGGAGCGCAATCCACCATGACACAAAAT
>JAYUAH010000602.1:0-3578 GCA_043741415.1 Betaproteobacteria bacterium | reverse complement strand
GCCACTGCGGACAGCCTATTGGACAACAAAACCTTTATTGCCGACACGGGACCAAAAGGCAAACCTGCCGAGGAAAAAGGCGACGTACTGACATTTCGTGACGGGCAGTTCCATTCAAGCATTTGTGACCAATACGGCTATAGCAAAGCCCTTTATCAGAGCCGTCCCGAGGGCAACGTAATCGCATTCGAAACCGAAACAAGGAGCGAAAAGGATGGCAGGCTAGTCTGGCGCGGCATGGTACGCGGCAATGACGTGGAAGGCACAATTCTTCACTACAAGAAGGGACTTTTTGGCGTGAACGGCACGCCCGTTGAAATGTGGTTCAAGGGGACTCTCAAGCGCTGAATATTTCGTGGGATTAGATGGCACGGTGGCCATTTTTTAGTGATGGACGAATTTAGTGTTTCATTTCAACGAGTGAAATAGTGTTATTTTACGAAGGAGGGTTCGATGGACAAACGTATCGCTGCGGTATTCGTAGTAACGCTGACGGCAAGTGCGTTGACACCATTTGCCGGCGCTCAAGACACTAGGAAAAGCAGTAACGCTGTCATGATTACCGTTAGCGAAATTAAATGGGCCGACGTACCAGGCTTTCCAGGCGTGCAGATGGCCGTCCTGGAAGGGAATCCAGACAAGGGGGCACATCGTTCCATGCTTAAGTTTGCCGGCGGATTCGCCGCTCCATCTCATCACCACTCCTCCGACCACAGCGGCACCGTGGTTTCAGGCACGCTTGTGCTTACGGTGGATGGAAAGGCTACTAAGCTTCCGGCAGGCTCCTACTTCTCGTTCAAAAATAGGAAGCCACACCTAACCAGGTGCGAAACCGGAGCCGATTGTGTGCTGTCCATGGCTACTCTTGGGAAATGGGATGTGGTTCCAGAAAAGAGCAAAACCGACGCGAAGAAATAGTTCGCCTGCGGTAGTAGCTTCGCTCTGCGACGATTGCGGCCTCGGGTCACGCAAGCTAGACACTTCGCCGGCCGCCAGCTGAGCGCAGAGACGCCTCAGAAAACTATTGCACCCGTTAGCGTAATCACGAATGGCTGCTTAGTGGAAAACTTGGCAATATGTAGGGGCCGCTCCCGGCCGTTTCCCGCCCGTTCGCAACAGTAATAGCCCGCATTTCCGGGCGCGTTTCTTACGCCGGGACTACCGCCTTCCGCTGAAACTGCGGCGCGACTTTATTCATAAAGAGTTTGATGCTGTGCTCGGCAACCTCATACGGCATCGGCCCTAGGCGAAACACCAGGATCAGCCCACCGACACCGATGTCGTCGATTTCCGCAATCGCTTCAGCCACAGTATCCGGCGAGCCGCACAGGATCGAATGTTGTTGCTGATCGCGCGCGGGGGTGGCGGTTTCCTGTTTTAACAACAAGCCCTGCTCCGCATAGACTTTTTTGCGCATGGCCGCGCGAAATTCCTGCTGCGTATGCCACGCAGGCATGGCGATGCGTTCGGCTTCGGTATCGGTTTCGCCGACGAAAATGTTGCGCCACACCCAGGTGTTGTCGACGTTGCGCGCAATCGTTGCTTCATCGTAGCCGGAATCGCGCTGCGTCTTGCGATATAAATCCATGCGCTGTTTGGTGACGTCATTGGTTTGAATATTCATCAGAAACGGCCGCCCTTCGCGCGCCATGACGAGCATCGCTTCTTCACTGGAGCACGCGCGCACGATGGCCGGGTGCGGCTTGGTGTAAGGGCGCGGACGCAGTTGTGGCAGCTTGATGTCCCAATACTTGCCTTTGTGTTGATAGTTCTCGGTGGTCCAGGCCTTGATCATGATGTCTTCGGCTTCGATCAGGCGCTCGTACGCTTCTTTCGGATCGATGCCGTAGCCCTGATAGTCGTAAACGTTGAACGCGGTGCCGCGTCCCAGGCCGACCAGCAGGCGGCCCTTGCTGATGTTGTCGATCAACGCCATTTGCTCGGCCATGCGGATCGGGTGATGCAGCGACATTTGTGCCACCGCGAAGCCGATGTTGATTTGCTTGGTGCTGGCTGCGAGTGCTGCGGCGAACGTCACTGGATCAACGTACGCGCAAATGCCATCGAAGTGATGTTCCGCCAGCCACAGCATGTCCATGCCGAGTTGATCGCAGAGTTGTCCTTCGCGTAGCGCTTCGTCAATGAGCTGATCGTCTTTGTTCGGGTCCATCGAGGCAGTGAATAGAAAATTGCTGAATTTCATGTAAGTTCCTTAAAAGCGAAAATCGCTAGCCACAGAGGTCACAGAGAATACAGAGAACACAGAGAACACAGAGACAGTTGAGGGTGTGCCGTGTTCTGTGTTCTCTGTGACCTCTGTGGCGAATTTTTTGGGTTGATCTGTATGCATCAATCCGCTCGTATGCCCGCTTCTTGCGCTACGCGCGTCCATTTTTCGAGTTCCGCATACAACACTTTGGTGTATTCCGCGCTCGACAGCGGCCACGGCTCGGCGCCTTCGGCGGCGAGGCGTTGCGCCGACTCCGGTTGCGTCAGTATGCCGGTAATTTCGCGGTTGAGCCGCGCGAGTATGGGGGCGGGCAAGCCCGCTGGCGCAACCATGCCCCACCACGTCGACACATCGTAGCCCGGCGCGGTTTCCGCGATCGACGGCACTGTCGGCACCAGCGGTGAGCGTTTGGCGCTGGTGATGCCGAGCGCTTTCACTTTGCCCGCGCGGATTTGCGTGAGCGACAGCGGCAGGGTGGCAAACATCACATTGACTTGCCCGCCCATCACCGCGAAAAATGCCGGCGCGCCGCCTTTGTGCGGCACATGCAACATTTGCGTACCGGTCGCGCGCGCAAACAGCGCGCCGGCGTAGTGATTGATGCTGCCGTTGCCCGCCGATGCGTATGACACCGCATCCGGCTTGGACTTCGCGAGATCAATCAACTCTTTTACAGTGTTGGGCGCGAACGATGGCAGTGTCGCCAGTATCAGCGGTCCCTGGGCCAGCGGGGTAATCGCGGTAAACGACTTCACCGGATGGAACGGCAGATTCTTATATACCGGTGCGCTCATGATTTGCGACACTGACATCAGGAACAAGGTATACCCATCGGGCGCAGCGCGCGCTGCCAAATCGGCGCCGATGGTGCCGCTCGCCCCGGGGCGGTTGTCGATGACCACCTGCTGGCCCAGGCGCTCGCCAAGTTTGACGCAGACAAAACGCCCCACCACATCGACGCTACTGCCCGGCGGGAATCCTGATATCGCGCGGATCGGGCGCGAGGGGTACGAGCTTGTCTGTGCGTGCGCCGAGACCATCGCCGCTGGCAATGCAGCTACACAGAAAAAGTACCGCATCCGCTTCAATGGAGTTCCTCCGGCACGCTTGATCGACAATGTAACATCTCGAAGCATATTTTCGTAAGCGGCGAAGTCATTGGATGGAAATGCAAGAGTGCGATAATCGCGGTCTGCGAACAATCACAAGGCTTGATGGTATGTTGATGGGTATTCCCAATGTGCTGGCCGGCGATGCGCGATTTACTCGGTGACCGAGTCGCAGCTTTTTTTCGCCTGTTGCGGTGGCGCTGCCGCACTTGCAATCGAGCCGGATCAAAGGGCTCGGC
>JAYUAH010000601.1:0-8318 GCA_043741415.1 Betaproteobacteria bacterium | reverse complement strand
CCGGCTTGCGCAGTTTCTGTATTTCCGCGACGTCCAGATGATGGCTGTTGTCGTCGGTGACGAGAATCAAGTCGGCGGGCTTGAGATGAGAGTAGTCACCCCGACTCCACGGATCGACATGAATGACGAATCCTGCGTACTCGACCTGGACGCTGGCGTGAATCACGGGCGTGACGATGACTTCGCCGGCATCCGCTTTGAAGGTGTCGGCGGTTCCGGCATACGCAGTGAATTCCAGCCCGACGCCAATCCACGAGCCCGCCGATGCCAGCGCGCAGATCATGAACGCGACACTGCATAAGCGACGACACACGTCAGCCACGGGGACTCCTACCGCTGAATGATGGGTCGGCGCGCTGAGCATCCCCATCGATCCTGTCGCTGATGTCGACCCGCCGTGCGGGCCAGCCCGCAACCTTGATCCTACGCCTGCAACTCGACCTGCGGTCCAATCTTTGCCAGATGCCCGTTGCTGGCAGGTCGTGGCCACGGGCGACGCCCGGGAGGCCGCAAAACATGACGGCTGCTCAGCGCCAGGCGGTGTGCTGTTGACATATGCGCACCCAGCATTATCGCTGCCGACCTCCCCTTCAAATCCAAATCACCTCGGGATGCGTAGAGAGACCAGGATTCAGGCGAATGTGCCGGGATTACTGGAGGGCGAGATGAAACGACTGTCCAAAGGTTTGGTTGCCGCAGCGTTACTTGCTGCGGCCGGCATCACGGCGCACGGATCGAGCCATCGCGAGGCGTTGGCGATTCTCAACGAGCCATGCGCCGACAACACTGACACCTTCGCATGGGTGTCAAACGGCTCCCACGACAAGCTTTACCTGGTGATGGACTTCAACCCTCTGCACGAGCCAGGTCAGGGTAACCAGGGCTTGCGAGCGTGCAACGGCTACCGGTACGAATTCCACATCGGCAAGGGCGCGAGCCTCAAAGACCAGCTGGTCTACCGCGTTGAGTTCACGAACAGATTGGCGCGCGAAGCGGCTCCGAGCCCCACCGACCCTCTGGGCGGCGGCAACGAGCTCCTCTGGCAGCTCACCGGCGGGACCGAAACGATGAAGGTCACACGCATCGCGGAAGACGGCCGCCACCGCGAATGGGGCCGAAGAGACGATGACGATGATGACGCCGTCGTCCTGGGCCGCAATCTCCCCGTCCTTCCGAACAACCATGGCCCGCAGACCGATCGGCTCGTCTACCATCTTGGCCCCTTCGCCGGCTACAACTCAGGGGACGCGACGAGCCGTGAAATCGGTCTCTACGACCAGCCGTTCATCGACACCTTCATCCACACGCTGCCCAACGGCGGGCGTATCATCGCGGGCCAGTTCGACGATCCGTATCAGCTCGACGAAAAAGGTATTTTCGATCTGGTTAACTTGAACCGCGACGACCTCGGTGGCATCCCAGGTGCGCGCCGCGCGCCGGGGAAAGACGTATTTACCGGCTTCAACATTTTCTCGATTGCGATCGAAATCCCCATTGCCGATATTTTCCCCGGCGGTGTCCCGCACAACGGTGTGCTCGACGCGAACTCGACCGACAGCCTGCTGCGCATTCATGCAAGCATCAGCCGTCAGCGCACGCAGACCGTCGATGTGCACAACATCATCACCGGCTTACGCGGTTCCGGCGACTATGTGCAGGTCGGACGCAACGCGCTGCCGCTGTTCAACGCCGGTCTGGTCGGCACGCAGCGTCAGACGCTATACCTGCGCAGCAGCCCCATGCACGACGTGACGAATTTTGGTGCTGACATCCTGTTCCCGGTGCTGGTGCGAGACGCAGATGCGCTGGGCATATACCGAGCCTTGGGCGTGCCGCCTGCCACGGTGAGCACGCTGAAAGGGCCGCGTGCCGACATCATCAATGCCATCAATCTCGGGCGTCCGATTCCGATTGCCGATGGTTTCACCGGCGACGTGATTACGCTTGACGCGGCGATTGACTCGAGCTTCCCCAACGGCCGGCGTCTCGGCGGCGGCACCGCGCCGAACCGCCATCAGGTGAACGTGAATACGGTGCTGATCAGCCTGATCGTTGCGGGCAACCCGGCTGCGGGCCTGGCCAAAGGTGTCGAGGTCAACGACAAAAACTTCCTCGACCGCTTCCCGTTCCTGGCACCTGCTCACCAGGGCTTGCTGCAAGGACACGGTGGCATCAACGTGCCGACAGTGCCGGATATCCCGATCCCGTAATCGGTTTGCCCTGTCGAACGGCCCCGTGTGGGCCGTTCGTGTTTTTGCCGCTCGTGCTTTGAGTGGGTATCGGCGAAGAATAACTTATCGCGGGATGGGGAGGATGGACATGCCAGGTACTCGATGGTGCTGGCTGGTGGCGCTTGCGCTGTCGGCGCCGGTATCGGCTGTAGCGGCGCCGTTCGTCCCGGCCGATGACGCGCAGGTGCTCGAACGGCTGCCCGAACGTAGTACGTCGCAATTTCGCGATCTTAAACGTTTGCGCTCGGCGGCGATTGCCGCGCCGAATAATGTCGCCGCTGCCGTCGCGCTCGCTGACGCCTACTACCGCATCTCACGCAGCGAAGGTGATCCGCGTTTTTTGGGTTACGCGCAAGCGGCGCTGACACCGTGGTGGAAAGATGCGGAAGGACCGACCGTGGTGCTGGTCATGCGCGCGACCCTGCTACAAAGCAACCACGAGTTCCCGCGCGCACTCGCCGATCTGAACAAAGCCATTGCGCGTGATCCGCGCAACGCACGTGCCATGCTGGTGCGTGCTACGGTGCTCACCGTCAAGGGAAAATACGACGAGGCGCGCGCCGATTGTGGCCGATTGCGCGGGGTCGTGTCCGAGATCAACGTTGTCGCGTGCACTGCCGGCATCGACGCGGTCACCGGTAAAGCAGAGGCAGCGAAAGCGGCACTGGAGCGTTCGCTCGCGGCGATGCCGAACGCAACACCGGACACTCGCGCGTGGATCGAATCGTTGTTGGGCGAGATTGCGCAGCGGCAAAATGACGCCGCTGCCGAAAAGCATTTTCGTGCGGCACTCGCCGCCGATGCGCGCGACCTCTACACGCTGGGCGCCTACAGCGACTGGCTGCTCGAGCGGCAGCGCGCCGCCGACGTTATTCCACTGGTTCAAAACGAGGCGCGCGTGGATGCATTGCTGCTGCGCCTCGCACTGGCGCAAAAGGCGCTGCAGCGGCCTGAAGCCGAAGCAACGGTGGCGACTTTGCGCGCACGCTTCGATGCGAGTCGTGCGCGCGGCGACACCGTGCATCGACGCGAGGAAGCACGTTTTCAGTGGGCGCTGAACAATGATGCACAGACGGCATTGCGCCTCGCGCGCGAGAACTGGAACGTACAGCGCGAACCGGCGGATTTACGCATACTCGCCGAGGCGGCACGCGCAACCGGTGATGCGCAGGCGCAGGAAACGGTGAGAATGTGGCTCGCAGCGAGCGGTCTCGAATATCCGGCCGTCGCCGCGTTGGTGAAAGCGTCTGCGAGCAGCAAATGAGGCGTGCGCTGATCGCGCTGCTAGCGCTGCTGCTGCACGGCGCAGCACTCGCCCACAAGCCGTCGGACAGCTACCTCAAGCTCAACGTCGAAGGCGACACCGTCGCTGGGCAATGGGACATTGCGCTGCGCGACCTCGATTTCGCGCTGGGCCTCGACAGCAACCAGGACGGCGCGATTACCTGGGGCGAAGTGAAGACTAAGCACCCGGAGATCGCAGCCTACGCGCTGTCGCGGCTAACGTTAGGCCCCGCCCAATCGCCCTGCACACCGGTGCTACGCGAGCACCTCATCGATAATCACAGCGATGGCGCCTATGCCGTGCTGCGCTTCACTGCGAGCTGTGTTGCGGCGCCCAAGGTGCTCAAGGTCGGTTACCGGCTGTTCTTCGACATTGATCCGCAACACCGCGGGCTGCTCAACCTGACGTCGCAGGGTGCGACCCGCGCCGGCATCCTGAGCGTGGATGAATCCGCGCAGCAATTCACATTGGCCGAACCGTCGCGGCGCGAACAATTCGTGGACTACCTCAAGGAAGGTGTGCTGCATATCTGGGGCGGGTTCGATCACATTTTGTTTTTGCTGTCGCTGCTGTTGCCGGCGGTGCTGGTGCGCTCGGCAAAATCAACGAAGGCCGGCGAAACGTGGGTCGCGGCACCGCATTTCAAAGCGGCATTTTGGGATGTATTTAAAGTAGTCACCGCGTTCACCGTGGCGCATTCGATCACACTGTCGCTGGCCGCGCTCGGCGTGATCAGCCTGCCGTCGCGCTTGGTTGAATCGGCGATTGCGGCCTCGGTGGTGCTGGCCGCGCTCAACAATATCAAACCAGTCGTGTACGCCGGCCGCTGGGTTATCGCGTTCGGCTTCGGCCTCATCCACGGCTTCGGTTTTGCCAGCGTGTTGACCGATCTCGGTTTGCCGCAAGGATCGCTGCTGCTGGCGCTGGTGGCTTTTAACCTCGGCGTGGAACTCGGCCAACTCGCCATCGTTGCGGTGTTCTTGCCATTCGCGTTTGCGTTGCGCGGGACGCGCTTGTACCGTCGCACGATCCTGCTCGGCGGCTCCTGCGTGGTGACGGTGATCGCGATGCTGTGGTTGATCCAGCGCGCGTTCAACGTGATACTGGTGCCGGGATTCGGATGATGCGAAATCCGCCTTGTCACCGACTCCACCGACTCCACCGACTGCGCCGACTGCGCCGACTCTGCGGGATCGCCGTGGCTCTCTGCACGACGCCACTGTATGCACAAGTCGCCGAGCTGCCGCCGGTGGTGGTTGTTTCAACCACCTACAGCAATGCCATCGGCCTGTGGGACGCTGCGAGTCAAGGCGTGGTGACGCGGGAAGTCATCGAGAAGCGCCCGTTGCTGCGTCCCGGCGAGATATTGGAGAACGTGCCGGGCATGATCGTCACGCAGCACGCCGGCGACGGCAAGGCCAATCAGTATTTCGCGCGCGGTTACAACCTCGATCACGGCACCGACTTTGCCACTTGGGTGGCGGGCATGCCGGTGAATATGCCGACGCACGCGCATGGGCAAGGCTACACCGATCTGAATTTCATTATCCCTGAACTGGTATCGCGCGTGCTCTACAACAAAGGCCCGTATTTTGCGGAGGACGGCGATTTCTCCTCGGTGGGCTCGGCGCGCATTCTATACGCCGACAAATTGGCGTCGAACATCGCGTCACTCACTGGCGGCAGCTTTGGCTTTGCGCGCATGGTGCTGGCAGGCTCGCCGGCATTCGGCCCCGGCCGCCTGGTTTACGGTCTTGAATACGAGCACAACAATGGCCCCTGGGCCAATCCGAATCATTTTTCCAAGCGCAACGCGGTGCTGCGCTATGCGCAGGGCACGCAGGCCAACGGCTTTAATGTCAGCGGGATGATGTACGACGCGTATTGGAACTCGACCGACCAGGTGCCACTGCGTGCAGTGAACAGCGGTGTTATCGACCGCTTTGGTGCCATCGACAAAAGCGACGGCGGCAAGTCGTCGCGTTACAGCCTGTCGGGCGAGTGGCGGCAAGCTGACGGTGACATCAGCCGCGCAGCCAATGTTTACGCGATTCGCTCGACGCTCAATCTGTTGTCGAACTTTACTTACGTTCTCGACAACCCGGTCAACGGCGATCAGTTCGAGCAGGCCGAACGCCGAACTGTCATCGGCGGCGCCGCCAGCCAGACATGGGATATGAAGTGGGGCGATTTAACGGTCGCCAACACCGTCGGTTTGCAAGTGCGCCGTGATCGCTTGGGCCCCGTCGCGCTGTACGCTACGCAGAACAAGCAGCGCTTGGTGGTCGTGCGCGAAGATCAAGTCACCACTACCAGCGCGGCGCCCTACGTGTCGAACACAATGACCTGGAACACGTGGTTTCGAACGGTCGCCGGTTTGCGCGCGGACACGCAGTGGTTCGATGTGGCCAGCAACCGCGCAGCCAATTCGGGCAGGACACACGCCACAGTAGTGTCGCCCAAACTGTCGATGGTGTTCGGGCCGTGGGCGCAGACGGAATACTTCATCAACATGGGCCGCGGCTTTCACAGCAATGATGCGCGCGGCACCACCATCACCGTCGATCCCAAAAGCGGCGCGCCCGCGCAGCGTGTGGCGCCGCTGGTGCGCACTACCGGCTACGAACTGGGTGTGCGCAGCCAGCCGGTCAACGGCTTGATCACCTCGGCCTCGTTGTGGCGGTTGAACCAAGCCTCGGAACTACTGTTTGTGGGCGATTCCGGAAGCACCGAGCCGAGTCGCCCATCGAAGCGCGGCGGCGTGGAACTGCTCGCGCAGTACGCGCCCCGGCCGTGGCTCGCACTCGACATGTCGCTGGCGGTAACGAATGCGCGCTTTAGTGATGCCGACCCGGCAAGCAGTCGCATTCCTGGGGCGCCGGAGCGCGTCGCCTCGGCCGGCGTGACGGTGGAGAACATCAATGGCTGGTTCGGCGCGCTGCGTTGGCGCTACTTTGGCCCGCGTCCGCTGATCGAAGACAACAGCGTGCGTTCGCAATCGACCTCGCTGGTCAATGCGCGCGCGGGCTATGCCTTCACCAAAAATACGCGGCTGCAACTCGATGTGTTCAATCTGTTCGACCGCAAGGCAAGCGATATCGATTACTACTACAAGTCGCAGTTACGCGGTGAAGCGGCGCCGGTGGCAGACATTCATTTTCATCCCGTTGAACGGCGCTCACTGCGGCTTACCTTGTCGGCGAATTATTGATCAGCACGGAATAAATCGCAGGCCCTTTGCACACATTTTTTAGTGGGTATTGACGAACTCGCCAGCCGTTTGACGACTAGCGACGTAGCAACATGCATAGTCAGAGTAGAGAACAGCCAAACTCAACCTACCCAGTTCTCCAGCGTTAACCCCTCAATCCGCTGAAACTCGCGAACGTTGTTCGTCACCACCACTAAATCGGTCGCGAGTGCCTGAGCGCCGATCAGCAAGTCGATTTCGCTAATCGGCAACCTCGATAGTTTTAAGCGTTGCCGCTGCTCGCCATAGTGCCACATGGCTTCGTGTGTCCAGGGAACGACTGTTATGTTGTGAATGAACCGTTGCAGGTGAAGCTCATTTTTTTCGCGGTAGGCCGCATCGCTGCGTGCGACGCCGTAGGCGAGTTCAGCGGCAACCAGGGCGCTGATGCAAATCGAATCGAGGCCGCGTCGAGCATTTTGCGCATCACATTGCGCGAGCTTCTGTTCATCGCGTAAATGCAGATGTGGTATCCAGCAAATATTTCACGGTAACCTTTACGCAAACGGTTCGATGTCGTGGCGCAGCGCAGCGCGATCACGCTCCGCAGGCTCCATGCCTTCAAATCCGTCCAGAATTTTTTTCATTTCGGCCCGCCACTCTTTTTTATCGAGTTTCGGCCGCAGGATGACCGCGTTGCCTTGTCGTTCTATCAACACTTCTTTGGTGTTGAATCGATACGCTTTGGGCAAACGTACGGCCTGACTGCGCCCAGTGGTGAAGACCTTAGCGGTATCGGGGATAGGGCATTCATGGTGGGCTCCTTATTGGGTATCTACCAAAAATATCGGTACATACTAAAAGTTTATATCAATACGACGAATTGAACCATGTTTTGAATGGCAGCGAATATAACTTAAGTATATGAATAAATTTGATATTTTAATAAATATTCGCACAAAATTTCACGCGAAAATGCTGCTCAGCACAGTAGCGCAGGCGCAGCGTGGGAGTGCTGCGGTGTAACACACGCGCTACGCCGTCGTTCTAAAATAACGCGCCTAACTCGCACCGGTCATTTTTGACAACAAGGAAACACCATGAATTTCGATCCCCGCAGTATCGCCGCCCCCACTCGTGAACTCGCCAACTGGATTGCCCATCTGCGTCACGAGGATGTGCCCGAACGCACGCGGCGCGTGGTGCGCTGCGCGATTCTCGATACGCTCGGTTGCGGTGTCTATGGCTACAGCACGCCGTGGGCGAAACTGTTGCTGCAATGGGCGCGCGCGGGCGGCGACAGTACCAAGGCGACGGTGTGGGGCGACAACACGGCCTCGCTGCGCGCAGCCGATGCGGCCATGGTTAACGGCACTGCATCGCACGCGTTTGAGCTCGATGATTATCACAACGCCAAGCTACACATGGGCGCGGTCGTCATCCCGGCTGCGTTTGCGATGGCGGAAAGTCTCAACTCGGATGGTAAAAAACTTGTTACCGCGATTGCCGCCGGTTACGAAGTGATGATCCGCTCCAGCCTTGCGTTGAATCCGCCCGCGGCACGGTTGCGCGGCTGGCATCTCACCGGCGTGTGCGGGCCGCTGGGTGCGGC
>JAYUAH010000600.1:0-8327 GCA_043741415.1 Betaproteobacteria bacterium | reverse complement strand
GGCGCTTGAACTGCACCACGTCCGCCGGCGATAAATCGTGCGCCACCAGAATCAAATCCTGCTCGGCACCGCTGGCCGGCGGCGGCACATAGCCGGGCTGGCCGGACAGCGCCTTCAAGATGCGTTCGACCACCTGAATCACATCGTTGCGCCGTTCGCGTAAATAGCTGTCTTCGATGGCGTCGAACTGCGCGAGCAGCGCATCGGTTTGTACCTTAATCGCCCACTCGGCATTGCACTGCTCGGATTCGATGATGCGCCGCGGTTCCACGGCCAGGGTGGAATCATCGAGAATCATGCGATGCAAATCAACGAAGGCCGAAAACTCGGCTGGTGCGCCGGCGGGAATTTCGGTGTGCAAGGCGTCGAACTCCGCGCGCACCTTGCGGATCGCCGCGTCCAGGCGCAATGACTCGTCCGCCACCTGGTGTGGGGGAATCACATAGTGGTTCACCTCCAGGGTGGCGTGCGACACCAGATGCGCGCGTCCGATGGCGATGCCGCCGGAGACGCCGATACCGTGCAGGGTGAAGCTCATTGTAGTCGTTTAGCGTTCGGAGTTAAGCGTTGGGAGCAAGATTACCATGGCGCGCAACCGATGCGCCCACTCTCAACTCGGGACTCCAAACTCCAAACGGGGTTCTACTCCCCTTCGCCGAACTTGTCCGCGATCAAGGCAGTGACGGCCTGCAGGGCGGACGCTTCGTCCGCACCATTGGTTTCAACCATAATACGCGTGCCCTTGGCGGCGGCGAGCATCATTACCCCCATGATGCTTTTGGCATTGACGCGGCGCCCATTGCGGCCGACCCACACTTCAGCGGCGTATTGGCTGGCCACCTGTGTGAGCTTGGCCGAGGCACGGGCGTGCAGCCCGAGCCGGTTGATGATTTCAACTTCCTGTTGCAGCATGATGCAGGGTAAATTGGGGTACACGCATCACGCCTTCGCAGCCGCCGCTGATGGCTTTGGTGATCATGATGTCGAGTGTTTTTTCGCGATAGGTCAGCGCGCGTATCAGCATCGGCAGACTGACACCGGCGACGGCCTCGATCTTGCCGGGCATGATCAGCTTCGCGGCCAGATTGGAGGGCGAGCCGCCGTACATGTCGGTGAGGATCAATACACCGTCGCCGGTATTGAGTTCTTTCACCAACGCCTGCGCGTGGGGCAACAGCAACAAGGGATCGTCCTGCGCGGTGATGCCCAACTGCCGCAGACGCGCCGGGCGTTTATTGAGCACATGGATCGCGGTGTGGATCAGGCTTTCGCCGAGTGTGCCGTGGGTAATCAGTAATAGGCCGATCATAGCGTCTGCAATACCTGTGTCATAAACGGCCCAAATTCTACGCTACTGCGTTGCAACAAGCCGCGCGAACACCTTGGAAAGCCATGAATTTTCCAAACTTTAACAATCTAATCGGCCTGCGAGAAATAAATTTAAGTATTTGATTTTATTGTGTTTTTATTGATTCTGCCAGCGCATCCATGAAGAGCCCGGCGACGTTGCAGCCGGTCTGCTGGGAGATCTCCTGAAAGCAGGTCGGGCTGGTGACATTGATTTCCGTCAGGCAACTGCCGATCACGTCCAACCCCACCAGCAGCAACCCTTGCGCATGCAGCAGCGGCCCCAGCGTTTCGGCAATCTCACAGTCGCGTGCGGTCAGTTCGCGCGCCACGCCGGTGCCGCCGGCCGCCAGATTGCCGCGCGTCTCGCCCGCCTTGGGAATGCGTGCGAGGCAATAGGGCACCGGCCTGCCACCGATCAGCAGTATCCGCTTGTCGCCATCGACAATTTCCGGCAAATAGCGCTGCGCCATGATGGTGCGCGTGCCGAGCTGGGTGAGCGTTTCGATAATCACGCTGACGTTCGGGTCACTTTCGCGCACGCGAAAAATCGACGAGCCGCCCATACCGTCGAGCGGCTTGAAAATGACGTCGCCGTGTTCGGCGATGAATGCACGCAGCACGCTGTCCAGCCGCGTCACTACGGTGGGTGCTACGAACTGCGCGTACTTTGCAATCGCCATTTTTTCGTTGTGATCACGGATCGCGCGCGGACGATTGAACACGCGCGCGCCCTGTGCCTCGGCCATCTCCAGCAAATACGTACTGTAGACATACTCCATATCGAACGGCGGGTCTTTGCGCATGATCACCGCGTCGAACGCCGCGAGGTCGATTTCCACGGCTGCGTCACTGCGATACCAGTCGGTTTTGTCACCCGTGAGATGCAGCCGCGCTGCGTTGCCCGACACGCGATGCTTGCGCCAGAAAATATCTTCCTGTTGCAAGGTATAAAGCTCGGCGCCGCGCACAGCCGCCTCGCGCATCATGGCGAACGAGGTGTCTTTATAAATCTTGAATTCGTCGAGCGGATCAACGATGAAGGCGAGCTTCATGCCTCAGTTACGCCACAGCAGCCGCAGCATCGGCCAGAGGCTCCGTGCGTTCCAGTTCGATCGACGCCGCCAGCAGCGCCAGACGCGCGATCACGCCATAAGCATAAAACCGGTTCGGTGCGCAGTCGGGATCGTCCGGGTCGGGCGATGAACACGGCTCGGCAAATGCCAGCGGCTCGAACTGCATGCCCGGCGCGTTGAGATTCTGATCCTTGCCACGCTGCGTGTTGAGCCGGTAAAAGCCACCGACCACGAAACGGTCGATCATATACACCACCGGCTCGGCCACCGCGTCACGCACGGTTTCGTAGGTGTAAACGCCTTCCTGCACCAGCACCTCCTGCACCTGCAGGCCTTCTTTCACCACCGCCATTTTATTGCGCTGCTTGCGATTCAGCCCACGCACTTCGGCCGCGTCTTTCACCGTCATGATGCCCATGCCATAAGTGCCGGCATCGGCCTTGACGATCACGAACGGCTCATCGCGAATGGCATATTCCTTGTACTTGGCGCGGATGTCGGTGAGAATTTCCGAGACATAACCGGCGAGACACTCTTCGCCCTGATTTTCCTGAAAATTGATTTTGCCGCACATCTCAAAAAACGGGTTGATCAACCACGGATCGATACCGAGCATGGCGGCAAAATCTTTTGCGACATCATTGTAGGCGGCGAAGTGATTGGACTTGCGCCGCACCGCCCAGCCCGCGTGCAGGGGCGGAAACACCGGCTGCTCCACGTTGCGCAGAATATCGGGAATGCCCGCCGACAAATCATTGTTGAGCAGCACCACGCAGGGGTCGAAACCGGCGACACCCAGGCGGTTGCCTGTACGCACCAACGGCTCGAGTTTGAGTTTTTTGCCGTCGGGTAAATCCACCGTCATCGGCTCGCCACGTTCACTAAGGCCTGGCAACAGGCTGCCGATGCGCACATTCATGCCGGCATGGCGCAGGATGCGCGCCAGCGTCGCCACGTTTTGCAAATAAAACTGATTACGCGTGTGATTTTCCGGAATCAACAGGGCATCGCGCGCATCGGGACAGATTTTTTCCACCGCCGTCATCGTCGCCTGCACCGATAGCGCGTGAAAATCCGGATTCAGATTGTTGAATCCGCCTGGAAACAAATTGGTATCCACCGGCGCCAGCTTGAAGCCGCTGTTGCGCAAATCCACCGAGCCATAGAACGGCGGCGCGTGTTCCAGCCACTGGCTGCGAAACCAATGCTCGATGTCGATAGACCGCGCCAGCACCTGGCTTTCCAGCGCCGGCGGCGGACCGGATAACGCAGTAGTAAGTCGGGGAACGGCTGACATGGGATTCCTTAAAGAAGCGCTATTTTAGTCCACCCGGATACGCTTCGCCGTGATAAAAATACTGTTTAAAAACAAATACTTACAGTACGTAGCGCGCAAGGTCTTCGCTCTGCGCCAGGTCTTTCAGGCGCGCGTCGACATAGTCGCGATCGATGGCGATAGTGTGCCCGGAATGTTTGGCAGCGCTGAACGAAATGTCTTCGAGCAGTTTTTCCATCACCGTGTACAGCCGGCGTGCGCCGATGTTCTCGGTTTTTTCGTTCACCTGCCACGCGATCTCGGCCAGACGCTTGATGCTGTCGGCGCCGAATTCGATTTTCACATCTTCGGTCGCAAGCAGCGCTTCGTATTGTTTGGTGAGACTCGCGTGCGTGTTGGTGAGGATTTGCTCGAAATCGGACACCGACAGGCTTTTCAATTCAACGCGGATCGGAAAGCGCCCCTGCAATTCCGGAATCAAATCCGAGGGCTTGGACAAATGAAACGCGCCGCTGGCAATGAACAAAATATGATCGGTCTTGATCATGCCGTACTTGGTGGTCACTGTGGTGCCTTCCACCAGCGGCAACAAATCGCGTTGCACGCCCTGGCGCGACACATCGGCGCCGGAGGTCTCTTGTCGCGCGGCGATTTTGTCGATTTCATCCAGAAACACAATGCCGTTTTGCTCGACGCTGTGCACCGCTTGCAGTTTTAATTCTTCGTCGTTGACCAGCTTACCGGCTTCTTCATCGGTGAGCACGCGCATGGCTTCGCGCACTTTGAGTTTGCGCATACGCTTTTTGCCGCCGCTGAAATTCTGGAACATGCCCTGTATCTGCGACGTGAGATCCTCCATGCCCGGCGGCGCCATAATTTCCATGTGCGCCGGTGCCGCGGCCACTTCAATCTCGATGTCCTTGTCGTCGAACTCGCCTTCGCGCAGCTTTTTGCGAAACTTCTGGCGCGTGGGGTTTTCATCGACCGTCGCAGGCGCAGCAAGATCCGGCGCCAGCGGCAACAGCACATCCAGCACACGCTCTTCCGCCATGTCTTCGGCCTGACGCCGCACTTTGCGCGTGGCTTGCTCGCGCATATCCTTGATCGCGGTTTCCATCAGGTCGCGAATAATGGTGTCTACATCGCGCCCGACGTAACCGACTTCGGTGAACTTTGTCGCTTCGATTTTGATAAACGGCGCATCAGCGAGCCGCGCGAGACGCCGTGCGATTTCGGTTTTGCCCACGCCGGTGGGCCCGATCATCAAAATATTTTTCGGCGTGATTTCCTGACGCAGCGGCTCGGCCACTTGCTGCCGGCGCCAGCGATTGCGCAGCGCAATCGCCACCGCGCGCTTGGCGTCATCCTGCCCGATGATGTGGCGGTCGAGCTCGTGGACGATTTCTTGCGGGGTCATGGCACTCATTCAAGCACTTCGATGGTGTGTTGCTGATTGGTATAAATACAAAGATCGCCGGCAATTGCCAGTGATTTTTTTACGATGTCCTGCGGCGACAAATCCGTATTTTCCAGCAGCGCGCGCGCAGCCGATTGTGCGAACGAGCCGCCGCTGCCGATGGCGACGATGCCCAGTTCCGGCTCCAGCACATCGCCCACGCCAGTGATGATCAGCGAGTGATCGCGATCGGCCACGGCGAGCATCGCCTCGAGACGGCGCAGCATGCGATCGGTGCGCCAGTCTTTGGCCAGTTCGACTGCCGAACGCATTAAATTGCCCTGATGTTTTTCGAGCTTGGCTTCGAAGCGCTCAAATAACGTAAATGCGTCAGACGTACCGCCGGCAAAACCCGCGAGTATTTTTTCGTGATAAATACGGCGGATTTTGCGCGCGGTGGATTTCACTACCACATTGCCGAGCGTGACTTGGCCGTCGCCGCCCAGTGCCACGCGGTTGCCGCGCCGCACCGATAAAATGGTCGTGCCATGAAAGACTTCGGGATTCATACGATGGGTGATGCTCGCGAGGGAATACAGTGGATATAGGGGCGGCAAGCCGCGTTTCAAGGGGGCGATTATAGACTTGCTAATCGAGCTTGAAGACCACCGATTGCGTGTAGGGTAAATCAATCGCCTGTGCACCCTGCCGCGCGGGTACGAAGCGCCAGTTGCGCACCGCGGCAACGGCCGCTTCGTCCAGTGCGGGAAAGCCGCTGGATTTTTCCACCGCTACATTTTTTGCCAACCCGTTAGCCGTCACGATCAAGTGCACCAGCACCGTGCCTTGATCGCCGCGGCGTTTGGCAGCCAGCGGATAGGTCGGTGCGGGGTTACTCAGATGTGCGGCATCCGAGCGCGGCGGCGTCACGGGCGCGGGTTGCGTAACTGCGGGTGCCGGCGGCGCACGCGGTGGCTCAGTGGCCTGCACGGGCGGCGACGCGGGCCGTTGTTCAGGCACTATAGGCACTACAGGCACCATAGGCGCCACGGGCGACGGCAGCGCTTCGGGTGATGCGGTGAGTATCGGTGCACGCTCCGGCACTACCGCTTGCATAGGCTTTGGCCGTTGCTTCGGCACGGGCCGCGTTTCCATGGGCAGCGGCTTGGGCGCCACGATTTCCGGCGGCGCTGGCGGCTCGCGTAATTCAACCGTCAGCGGCATCGGCGGCGTGTACTGATCGACATGCCAACCGGGCAGCACGGTCAACATCAACACATGCGTCAGCACACTCACGGCGACGCACCAACCCAGCAGCGTGATATCGCGTGATCTAAATGCCAGCGCCGAGGCTTCCATCATAGAAAGTTATTTAAAAACAGATGCTTGCGTAGAATTATGGGCGCGAGCACCGCTGCGCAAGGCGAGATTATCGTCTGCCTGCCGCAGTACGACAAACCCGCCGCGCGTATTGATGCGATACCCGACTAGAACTGCATTCTCAAACCCACCTGCCCACTGCGTCTGCCCAGCGGCGCGATGTCTTTCAGAAACGAAACGTGATTGCGTGCGTCCGCATTCAACAAATTGACGCCGCGCGCAAACCAATCAAGATTACCCAGCGGCATTTTGACGCGATAACTGACGCCGGCATTCACCATGGTGTAGCCATCCGTCGGCAATTCATTGGCGGCGACACGGCCTTGTCCGGACACATGGGTGACGTCAAGCTTCGCGCCAAAACTATTCAAGCGATAGTCGAGCCCCGCACCGAAGCGACGTGGGGCAATGCGCGGCAGCGGCAGTCCGGTGCTTAAGTCGTCGGCCTGAACGTAGTCGAACTTGAGCGTGAGATCGAGTGTATTGGCGCCTTGCTCCAGCACACGAAACTTGCCCTCGGCCTCAACGCCGCGAAAGCGCGCAGGCACCGCACGGTATTGCAGTTCCGGCAGAATTTCCGCGACGCATCCGCTTTCCACGGAGGTTCTGTCGCCGCAATCGGTCACCGTGGCTATGGCGCTGCTACGGCCTTCCGTGTCGCGAGTAATGCCTGAGTTGAACAACGTGACAAAATTCTTGAAGTTGTTCTGAAACACGCCAATGCTGCCGGAGTGCGCGCCTGATTTCATTCGCAACGCCACGTCGAGACCGCGCGATCTTTCGGTGTTGAACGTTGAATTACCCACCTCATACGCGCCGGTGGCCCCGTGCGGACCGTTCGCGTACAGTTCATAGAACGTCGGTGCACGTTGCGTTAAGGTCCCGTTCACGGCCAGCGCCAGTCCGGGTGTAAAGCTCCATAGCGCGCCGATGGATTCGCTGTGGGGCTTAAAGTTGCGCGACTGCGGTGGATCGAAACGCGGATTGCCGGTATAGGGGTCCGTCGGGCCACCCCCTTCCGAGCGCACGTCGGCATGCTCACTGCGTCCGCCAAACGAGAGCTTCAGCTTGCCAAACTGCGCTTCTTCATAGATAAAAACCGCCTTGGTATTGGTGTTGGTCTTGGGAATAAACGCCTCATCGCCCAGTGCCGAGAAATCGAGGTCGCTCATCTGCAAACCGAAGGCGCCTTTCAGTGGGCCGAGATTCGCGTGCGTCAGTTCGAGCCGTGAATCGTACCCGGTGCTGCGGAAGGTCGTCGCAACCACGCCGAGATTCTTTTCCTGATGCACATATTCGGTTCGACCCAGTTTGAATTTTGCGCTGGTGATAAAACTGCTGATTTCGCGCGCCTCTGCGGCTAGATCCCAACGATTGCTTTTCATGTCGATGATCACATTGGGTTCGGCGACCGTACCATAATTGCTATTGAATTCGGAGCGCGACAATCCGACGTACCCCTTATCCCAGGTCAGCGAAACGCCCAGCGCGCCACCGTTCGAAGCCGAAGCACTGTTCGGCAGTGTGCCTTGTGTCACAACGCGGGTGGGATCGATCGCCTGCAGGCGCGGTGAAATATTCGGGCCTTTGATTTTCAGATCATCCGTGTCGCGGGTATACGCGTCCATGTGTAAAGCGAGACGTCCATTGCCGGTCTCGAGTACCAGGCCACTGGCCTTTTCGCGCTCGGCGCCGCCATAACGCGTTTCAGCGCGTCCGGTAACGCCCTGTACCGCAAACTGCGGAATGCGATTGTCGAGCACATTCACGACACCACCCACCGCACTGCCACCGTAGAGCAATGCCGCCGGGCCGCGCACCACTTCAACACGCTCCATCACCATCGGATCAA
>JAYUAH010000599.1:0-3585 GCA_043741415.1 Betaproteobacteria bacterium | reverse complement strand
ACGGCTACGGCGCGGTGAAAGGCGTCGTGCTCGGCAGTGAAACCACACGCGTGCTGTCGCATACCAAGATTCCGGTGCTGGTGATTCGCTAAAACGTCAATAAGCTGTGAAGGGGCGCGACGATGGAACATTTGACTTCAGACGAGATACAGGCGGTTACGGCATTGCTCCACGCGCGTGCGCGTGAACTCGGGCATGACCTGCGTGATGAGATTGACGATGCGTCGGCACAGCGCCGTGCACAGGTCGACGAAGGCGCCGTGGATCGCGCCGATCAGGCGCAAGCCGAGACCAACACCGAGCGTGAAGCCGGCATGGTGGGCCACTACGCGACCGAACTCGCCGATGTGGAAGCCGCACTGGCGCGCATCAGGGCCGGCGTCTACGGGGTGTGCATCGACTGCGGCGAAGCAGTGCCGCACGCGCGATTGAGAGCTTACCCCACGGCCAAGCGCTGCGTGCACTGTCAGCAGTTGCGTGAGCGGCGTCCTGGCCACACAGGGGTAAGGTGATGGTTGCGCGCTGATCACGGGAGACGAAACCATGAACGCAAACGAAGACGCAAACGAGGACGACGACCCAGGCCGGCAGCGCTCGCGCGAAGGACGCGTATTTGTATTTCTCGCGGTGGTGTTGGCACCCGTTGTCGCCGCCGCTATCGTCGGCGTGTATGGCCTTTCAATCTGGATCTATCAAGTCTTTGCGGGTCCTCCAATGAGCTAAAGGACAGGCATGAAAGTACCTTACGACAACGTGGATAGCGGGCCCGCGCTTCGCGACCTGCATATTGCAAGCTGCGTGGCGCGCGCGATGCCCGAACGTATGTCCGCGGTCATCGATGATTTGGCAACCTGCAGCAACGTGCAAGTGTACGCACATGACCACACCAAAATCATACTGGTGCTTGAGGGCGACAGCACGGCGAACCTGCTCGACCAGGTCGATGCGCTGCGATGGATCAAGGGCGTTATCAACGTCGAACTCGTTTATCAACACGCCGAAGATGAAGTATCGATGAAGGAGCGCATCACATGTCAGTAACTTTTCAACTCACGCGGCGCGAATTCATTCGCAACACCGCCGGTGCCGTGGCAGCGTCCGCTGCGGGAATTGCTGTGCCGGCCGGCGCCGCAAATATCGTTACTGAAGCATCGGCAACCGATCTTAAATGGAGCAAGGCCGCCTGTCGCTTTTGCGGCACGGGCTGCGGCGTTACCGTGGCGGTGAAGAACAATCGCGTGGTTGCAACCCATGGCGACCCGTTGGCTGAAGTTAATCGAGGCCTTAATTGCGTCAAAGGGTATTTCCTGTCCAAGATCATGTACGGGGCAGACCGTCTGACCCAACCGTTGTTGCGCATGAGCAATGGGAAATACGACAAGAACGGTGACTTCACGCCCATCACATGGGCGCGGGCGTTTGATGTCATGGCGGAAAAATTCAAAGATGCCTTGAAGCAAAAAGGTCCTACCGCGGTGGGTATGTTTGGCTCCGGGCAGTGGACGATTTGGGAAGGATATGCCGCCAACAAGTTGTTCAAGGCAGGCTTTCGCTCTAACAACATCGATCCCAACGCACGGCACTGCATGGCCTCCGCCGCCGTCGGCTTCATGCGGACTTTTGGCATGGATGAGCCGATGGGCTGCTACGACGACATCGAAGCCGCTGATGCTTTTGTGCTGTGGGGTTCGAACATGGCGGAAATGCATCCCATTCTATGGGGGCGTGTGACCGATCGCCGCCTATCGCATCCGCAGGTGAAGGTGGCGGTGATGTCGGTATTCGAACATCGCAGCTTTGATCTGGCGGATCTGCCGATAATTTTCAAACCGCAAACCGACCTGGCTATTCTCAATTACATCGCCAACTACATCATCCAAAACAACAGGGTGAACAAGGATTTTGTTGCAAAACACTGCACCTTCAAACGCGGTACTACGGATATCGGTTATGGCTTGCGGCCCACCCACCCGTTGGAGCAGAAGGCGAAGAATGCAAATACCGCTGATGTCATGACGCCCATGACGTTTGAGGCGTTTCGCGATTTTGTCAAACCGTACACCGCGGAGTATGTGTCAAAGCTCTCCAGCGTCTCCGTTGAAAAGCTGAAGGCATTGGCAGAGCTGTATGCCGACCCGAAAATCAAGGTGGTCTCGTTCTGGACCATGGGTTTTAACCAGCATACGCGCGGGGTCTGGGCCAATAACCTTTGTTACAACATTCATTTACTGGTCGGCAAAATCTCGACACCCGGCAATTCGCCGTTCTCGTTGACGGGTCAGCCGTCTGCCTGTGGAACCGCGCGCGAGGTGGGCACGTTCTCGCATCGGCTTCCGGCCGACATGGTGGTCGCAAACCCGAAGCACCGCGCAAAGGCGGAAGAGATTTGGAAATTGCCAGGTGGCACGATCGTCGACAAACCGGGCTATCACGCCGTATTGCAAAACCGCATGCTCAAAGATAGCAAGCTCAATGCTTACTGGGTGCAGGTTAACAACAATATGCAAGCAGCGGCCAACATGAGCGGCGAAGGTTTGCCCGGCTATCGCAATCCTGAAAACTTTGTCGTTGTTTCCGATGCGTACCCGACCGTCACCACGATGGCGGCGGATTTGATTTTGCCGACAGCGATGTGGGTGGAAAAGGAAGGCGCGTACGGCAACGCAGAACGCCGCACGCAGTTTTGGCATCAATTGGTCACGGCGCCGGGCGAAGCCCGTTCGGACTTGTGGCAACTGATGGAATTTTCGAAACGATTCAAGGTAGAAGAAGTGTGGCCCGAAGCGTTACTGGCGAAAAAACCGGATTACCGTGGCAAGACGTTGTACCAAATTCTGTTCGCGAATGGAACCGTGAATAAGTTTCCGCTGTCGCAAATCGAAGCCGGGTACGACAACGACGAATCCAAAGCCTTCGGCTACTACGTGCAGAAGGGATTGTTTGAGGAATACGCCGAGTTCGGCCGCGGCCACGGACATGACCTGGCGCCATTCGATGACTATCACAAGACGCGCGGCTTGCGCTGGCCGGTGGTGAATGGCCAGGAAACCAAATGGCGTTACAAAGAAGGCACCGATCCTTACGCCAAGGCCGGTAGCGGCTACGATTTTTACGGCAACGCAGACCATCGTGCCAATATCATCGCACTGCCCTACGAACCCGCCCCTGAAGAGCCGGACGTTGAATATCCCTTCTGGTTATCGACCGGCCGTGTCCTTGAGCATTGGCATTCAGGATCGATGACGGGGCGCGTGCCGGAACTCTACAAAGCATTCCCCAATGCCGTCATATTCATGCATGCGGACGATGCGAAAAAACTGAAACTGAGTCGCGGTAGTGAAGTCCGGGTGGTGTCGAGACGTGGCGAGATACGTACCCGTGTGGAAACACGCGGACGCAATCGGCCGCCACCAGGTTTGGTCTTTGTGCCGTGGTTTGATGCTTCGCAACTCATTAACAAAGTGACGCTTGATGCGACTGATCCGATCTCGAAGCAGACGGATTTCAAAAAATGTGCGGTCAAGATCGTTGCCGTTTGAGGCGTAGATCATGAAAAAATCGCTGGTTTTTCTGTTGATCTTCTAC
>JAYUAH010000598.1:0-3593 GCA_043741415.1 Betaproteobacteria bacterium | reverse complement strand
CAATATCCACTGCAAGCGGCGTCAATCCTTCGGCAAAGCGTATGCCTTCTTCCAGCGCTTTGTGCACTTCCTCATGATTCAAGGTGTACGACGGGCTGTCGACCAGCCGTTTGCGATAGGCAATGGTCGCCCCGCCCCACGCTTGCAGCAATTCGACGTTGCGCGGCTCGCGCGCTTCCGCCACCGCAAGTGCACGTTCTGCTCGCAGTGCATGCGCGTGTGACAAAAATTCATCGGCGATGATGCGCTCTTCTTCATTCCACGCGAGACGTGCCGCCATCTCGCCGTGTTCGCGTGCCATGGCTTCGTAGCGGCTGAGAAATTTTTCGATTTGCAACGGATAGTAGGCGAGCGCTTCGGTGGCGGTATCAATCGCGGTCAAGCCGCCGCCGATCACCACCACCGGCAAGCGCAACTGCATATTCGCAATCGAGTCGCTCTTGGCCGCGCCGGTGAGTTGTAACGCCATCAAAAAATCCGACGCCGTGCGCACGCCGCGCGCGAGACCGTTGGGCATGTCGAGCACCGTGGGCCGTCCCGCACCAATGGCGAGCGCGACGTGATCGAAGCCCATCGCAAACGCGTCATCCGCGCTGATCGTACCGCCGAAGCGCACGCCGCCGAAGAGCGCAAACTCTCTGCGGCGCTCCAGCAGTAGCCTTATGATTTTTAAGAAATTTTTATCCCAACGCACAGTGATGCCGTATTCCGCCACACCGCCGAAGCCGGCCATCATGCGTTCGTCGAGACCTTCATATAAATCGCGAATATCGCGTATGGGTTCGAACGCTGTGCGCTTGCCGTGTTGATCAACACCGGAAAATTTAGACGGCAGCGGCTCGATTTTCAAACCATCAATGCCGACCACGGTGTGCCCGTCGTTCATTAAAAAATGCGCAAGCGAAAATCCCGCCGGCCCCATGCCCGCGATCAGCACGCGTTTGCCCGTAGGCACTTTGGGAAACGGATTGCGCAAATTGAGCGGATTCCAGCGCGTGAGTAAACTGTAAATCTCGAAGCCCCACGGCAGCTCCAGCACATCTTTGAGCGTGCGCGTTTCCGCCTGCGGAATATCCACCGGCTCTTGCTTTTGATAAATGCACGCCTTCATGCAATCGTTGCAAATGCGGTGGCCGGTGGCCGCCACCATCGGATTATCAATCGCGATAATCGCCAGCGCGCCGATGGCGTAACCCTCGGTCTTGGCTTTGTGAAACTCGGAAATTTTTTCTTCCAGCGGGCAGCCGGCGAGCGTCACACCGAACGAGCTTTTCTTGAACGACGCCGCACCGCGCCCGCTGGCGCCCTTCTCCAGCAACCCTTTCGAGCAGGAATCCTTGCCCTGCTCGTGACACCAGATGCAATAGTTCGCCTGATCCAGCGCGCCGGTGAGATCAGTGCCGTTGTCGGTGAGCTTGAAGCCTTGGCGGCGGCGCAGTTTTTCCACAGGGAACGTATGCGTGGTGTAGCCCGGCGTTACATCTACAGTGGTCGGCACCAAATGCTGTGGATCCAGTTTGTGCGGCGCCTTGAACAACACGCCACTGTGGTGCTTGTTGCGCCCTGCATCCGTCAACAACGCCCATGCCGCATACTGCAGCGCGATATCCAGCTTGTCGGCGTTGTTCGCTTCATCTTTCTGCCACTCGATGACTTTCTTTGCGAACGTCAGCTCACTCAACGTAGCGCCGAGCAAAGGCAGTAATTTTGCTTCGAGTTCCGCGCCATTGAGTTGCGCAGCCGCTTCACCCTTGAACTTGTTGGCAGCCTTGCGCTGCACGAACAAACGCTTCACGCTATACAGCGGCGACAACTCCAGATGACGCGCGGTCAATGCCTGCACTTCGGATTCAATACCGAACAACCAGGCGATAAAGTCATCCAGATGATGCGTCAGCGCCAGCAGCAACTCCGATTCTTGCTTGGCTGCCAGCGAAGCCGGCGCCGCGCGAGCGGCGAGCAGCCGCACATGTAGTGCAGCGTCTGCCGCCGCCAGCTTGTCGAGAAACAGCGCGTCGATGCTTGCCAGCCCATCGCGCGTATAAAACGCCGCAAAATCAACGCCGGAGGGAGAATTGAAAGTCGAGAAACTCAAGGTAGGCCCATCATGAAGCAAAGCGGGCGATTATAGCAACCCCAATCCCCTGATTCTATTCAGGTTATGTCCGGCGTGCGATAATTTGACAACTGCTGGAGATCACGCACAGATGATTCGTCTATCGCAACCGCGCAGGGCACTGGTGTGGGCCATACTGGGCGTGATTGTCGCGCTGCTGTGCTATTTTGCGTGGCGCGGCTACCTGAACACGGAATTGCTGCTTAACTTTGCGAATATGTTTTACTGCTGAACGACCAGGTAAAGGCAGTCAACCAGATTAAGATTGCCTTTGTGGAACAAGCGCCGATGCCATTCCACAATCAGGCCAGCCGTTCAAGCAAGCTCGCAGCTTCTGGCGCTCCGCCGCCGAGCAATGCCAGCGCGCGTTTAGCGCCTGGGCGAATTTTGGATTTCAGCTTGCTGTCCATGCCGTCGATCGCCTCGATCAGCAGAAAATCATTCTTCTGCGCGAGCGCCTTCGCCAGCACCGCGGCCTGAAAAACATCCTTTTCGCGCTTGGGATTATCGGCGCCGGTACGCAATGAAAATAGCGCAAGCTTGTGCAGGCAAAACCAGCCCGCGTGTGGCACCGTCACCGGCACAATACGGTCACGGCCTATCAGCACCGACGAAACTGTGTCTCTGAGCAGATATTCCAGGTATGGCAAGCCCATCGCGTGCGCGCCCAGCGCGGCCACGGCGATCGGCACATAGGGTTTGCCGTGCGTGGGCATCAGCAAATCCACTTTCAATTTGCGGCCTCGCACCTTGAACGACGTGGACGGCCCACCGCGCTTGAGCGTGGGCACTTCGTCAAACGGCAGTCCCGTCTGCTTGAGCAGCCCCAGCAAGCCCTCTTCCGGCAACGCCGCCAGTTCAATGCGCGCGGCTCGCACCACATCCACATCCTCGGTCATCGGGAAAGGTGCAGCCGACACACCCAGCTCATTGAGAATCACCCCGTAGGCATGTGTGTCGACCAGCACGCCACCGCCGCCGAACACGCCGGCATTGAACAAAACGGCAACGGTAGCGACGGTCGAATTGTCCGCACCGTAAAACCCAATTCGGCGCAATTGTCGACTGTATTCGGCAATGGCGCCGTGGTCGTTAATTTCCTGCGTCGCCTGCTCCGCCTTTGCTGTGGTGGCCGGATCGGACAACGCGCCGAGGTATTCCGCCGTGCGTTTGCCGGCCGCGTCATAGCGGTAGCGATAAACAAACTGCCCGCGCGCACGCTTTTCGGTTTGCAAACTGCCTGCTGTCAGCAGCGGCACCATCTGCTGGGCGAGCGCCAATTCCTTCGCCTGAGCGTAGGCTGTGTGCAGCGATACATCAAAATAACTTAATTTAATCAAATAGTTACTATCTTTGTGGGATAGAATACGATTATATTCCACAACGCTACTCCAAACACTTGTCACATGCAAGTGCGACCGCACGCCGCAGTTAACAGAATAGCACCGCACTAGACATGAACCTCCACTCGCGGCAA
>JAYUAH010000597.1:0-3596 GCA_043741415.1 Betaproteobacteria bacterium | reverse complement strand
TTTTGTTACCAATTCGCTACGACAGATGTCATGCGGACGTCTATGATTGACCGTCATAGCATTAAGCGTAACTCGGAGGCACATATGAAAAAATTCGTTTTAACCACACTGGCGGGGCTGTTTAGCGCGGGCGCATTGATGGTTGCGACCACCGATGCCGATGCGCGTGGATTTCATCGCGGCGGCGGTCGGGTCGGTGTTTATATCGGCGCACCGTTCGTGGTGTCGCCGTGGTATTCGCCGTACTACGGTTATGGCTACGCGCCCTACCCGTACTACGGTTATGGCTACGCGCCCTACCCGTATGGCTACTATCCGCCGGTCGTGCGTGAAGAACCCACGGTTTTCATCGAGCAACAGCCTGCCGCCGCACCCGCGCCTGCTGCACCTGCACCGCAGGCGCAAGCCCAAGGGCAGCCGCAGTACTGGTACTACTGCCAGGAGTCTCAATCGTACTACCCGTATGTGCAGACCTGCGTATCGCCGTGGCAACGCGTCATGCCGCATGCGCCCCAATAAGGCAACACGCTGATGACTCTTAAACGTAAATCGCGTAAATCGCTGGCCGTGCTGGCGGTGTTCGCATTGGGCGTGGCCGGTTGCACCACCATACCCACGGGCCCCAGCCGCATGGCATTGCCGGGTACGGGCAAAGATTTTGACCAGTTCCGCGGCGACGATGCATCGTGCCGGCAATACGCGCTGGATAGCTCCGGTGCAACACCGACGCAGGTACAGGAAAACAGTGCCGTCAAGAGCGCAGTGATCGGCACCGCCATCGGCGCTGCGGCGGGCGCCGCCATCGGCAACACGGGTGCTGCCGCGGGCGTTGGTGCGGGCGTGGGCCTGTTGATGGGCGTCATGGCAGGTGCCGCTGCCGGCGATCAATCCGGCTACAACGTACAGCGCCGCTACGACAACGGCTATTCGCAGTGCATGTATGCCAAAGGCCATCGCGTGGCGGTGCCCGGTCGCTTGGCTGCGCATCCCGCCGCTGCCGCTGCACCAGCACAACCGGCGCAACCGTATTACGCACCGCCACCGCCGCCGCCCGCTGCCCCTCAAGCGCAAGCGCCCTACTACGGCGCACCACCGCCGCCGGGCTCGGCACCGCCACCGCCCTCGGCGATCATTCGCTGATCGAAACAAAAACCGGCCTCTGGCAACACAGGCCGGTTTTTTTGCGTGTGCAATGCCATCGCATATGGCTGGTATGCTAGACACTCCTATTCACAGGAGTGTTCCTATGCATTTGGCAGGCATCCCCTTCGGCATCACCGACTGGTCGGCGATCGAACGCGTCGAATACCAAGGTGAAAACGGCATGGCATACTGGCGCACGCAGCAGTTGGGCGACATCCGTGTGCGCATGGTCGAATACACGCCGGGTTATCTCGCCGATCATTGGTGCGACAAAGGGCACATCATTCTGTGCACTGCCGGCGAGTTGACCACGGAACTCAAAGACGGTCGCAAATTCACACTCAAGCCCGGCATGAGCTATCAGGTGGCGGACCAGGCCGACGCCCATCGCTCGTTTACCACGGTTGGTGCAACGCTGTTTATCGTCGACTAACTCACAGGAATTTCACCATGATTTCACGCCGCACTTTTCTCGCCGCCACCGCAACCCTCGGCAGCGGCGCGCTCACCAGTTGCGCCATGGAGCCCGCGAAGCCCGGCCGCCGCTACGCCCGCGTGATCGACGCGCATGCACACTGGTACCCACGCGAGTTCATCACCTTGCTCGAAAAAGAAGGCGAAGCGAACGGTGCAAAAATGGGCCGCACGTCTGCCGGCGACCCCGTCGTGCTCACCGTGCCGGGCGGCACGCAAGCCTCGGTCATGCGGCGCAATATGACGGAATTCGATTCGCTGCTGAAAGAAATGGACGAGCGCCAGGTCGATATGTATGCGCTGTCGATGACCAACCCGATGGTCTACTGGGCGCCGCCGGAATTTGCGCTGCGCCTGTCGCAGGCCGCCAACAACGCCGGCTCTGCCGCGCACCTGAAATACCCGCAACGCTTTGTCGGCACCATCATGTTGCCGCTGCAGGCGCCGAAGCTCGCCGCGCAGGAATTGGAACGCGCAGCCAAGCTGCCCGGCCTGCGCGCGATCAACATGGGCGAGCACATCAACGGCAAAAACATCCACGACAAATCGCTGTGGCCGATTTACGAGCGCTGCGAAGCGCTGGGGCTGCCGCTGTTCTTGCACAACCTGTATCCGACCGGCGGCGAGCGTATGAAAGAATTTTTCATGATCAACACGCTGGGCAATCCGTATGAATCGGGTTACGCGGCAGCGAGCCTGATATACGGCGGTGTGCTCGACGCGTTCCCGAAACTCGAAGTGTATCTGCCGCATTCGGGCGGCACGTTTCCGTGGCTGATCGGCCGCTTTGATTTCGCCGGCGCGGTGAATGCCGAACTCAAGCACATGAAGCAACCCGCCAGCGCGTACCTGCGGCGCTTTTACTACGACACGCTGACACATCACGCGCCAATCCTGCGCAACCTGATTGATCTGGTCGGGGTAGACCGCATTGTCATGGGCACGGATTTCCCGCAACTCATGGCGCTGAAGAAGCCCGTCGATTTTGTCGAACAGATTCCGCGGCTCACGCAACGCGAACGCGAAATGATCCTCGTCGACAATCCGGCACGGCTGTTGCGCGTGTGACGGGCATGATCCACTGAGATTACCTAACTATTTGATTTTATTGAGTTATTATAAATACCGTTTGAACCACGCAATAGTCTCGCGATAGGTGACCTGATTCGTCTCACGATTGCGAAACTCGTAGCTATCGTAGTGCCCGCTCTGCGGCAGCATCACCAATTTTTTCGGCTCGCCACATTTGGAGTAGCAATCGAGTTGCTGCTGTGGCGGCACCAGGTTGTCAAACTCGGCGTAAATAAACAGCGCGGGGCGCGGACTGATTTTATCGACGACCCAATCCGGGCGGTAACGCATGGTCGCCTCGGCACTTTCGAAATCGCGCTCTTCGCTTTGAAACGCATGACCCTGTTCTTTGTGCATTTCGCGTTGACGCGCAGAATCCGGATCGCGCAGCATGATGTCGCCGTGAAACACCATTTTCGGTTCGCCCGTGCGCACGCGGCGTTGCGCATCGGTCAGCACGTTCTTTTTGAATTCCAGCCATTCCCACGGACGGCGGATTTGCTTCATCCAGGTCTCGCCGTTCATCACGCCGACACTCGTCACCAGCACTTTCACGCGCTCGTCATGCGCCGTTACCCACACGCCGTTGGCGCCGCCAAAGCTGGTGCCGAACAAACCGATGCGCTCCGCATCCACGCCCGGCACGCCCTGCAAATACGAAATCGCGTCATAACAATTCTGCGCCTGCTCCAGCGCACGATGGCGATTGCGCCGTCCTTCGCTGTTACCGAAGCCCTGATAGTCGAAGCCGAATACACACCAGCCCTCGGCACACAGCCGCTTCATCATGTGCGTGCAATCGGCCTGCGTGTTGCCGCTGTAACCCGCCAGCACCACGATGCCCGGCCGCGGCGCATCGCCGGCCTTCCGGTCGGCGGGCGTATACAAATAGCCTGCGATTTTCAGGC